>JAWVYK010000117.1:0-8598 GCA_033722755.1 Rhodovibrionaceae bacterium
ATGACTTCCGGATTCTCCAGCAGATAGTCGCGGATGATAGCGTCAAGCGCCTCGCGCTCTTCCGGCGTGAAGTGTTCCGCGCCAGCCGCCGCGCCAGCCGCCGCGTCGGGCGACGCGGGCGTCGACTGCAGCGGTTGTGCGTCCTGAGATTCGGACGTTTCGTGGCTGGCCAGTGCGCCGCGTTCGATCGCGCTGGCCGAAAGGATCGACGCCGTCAACGTCAACGCCGTAGCGAGCGTGACAAAACGGAGGCGCGTCGAAGCCGATCCGTGGCTCTTTTTATCGGTCATCCTTTAGATCCCAGCAGTTGAAACGTGCGCCGTAACTCTAGCTGGCGCCGAAGATAACCCCTGCCGGCCCGGCAGGGACATAAACTATGCGTGTAATGCCCATTTGATGGGCTGCGCAGGAAGGCCGTCCGCCTGTTCAATTTTTTCGCCTTTCGGCGATCCGTTCCGCTTCGCGCTCGATATCCTTGCTGCGCAGCCAGCCGGGCGTGCCTTCTTCGAAGTACTGAGCCGCCCGCGCGGCCTGTTGCCGTGCCTGGCCAATATCGCCGCGGGCCATCGCGCCCTCGGCCATGGCAATCGCGGTCTCTCCCTTTTCGCCAAGCCGGCCGTGGGCAATGGATTTCAGTCGCCAGGCCATCGCGTTTCGCGGCTCGCGCGCCAGCACCAAGTCCAGGTGCTCGATGGCCTCGCGGTAGATTTCGGGACGCTCCAGACTGACCAGAACCTGTGCCGTCGACAGCCGCAACAGGGGAGAGTTGGGGCGCAGTTCAACGGCCTTTCGGTAGGGTTCCACGGCATCCAAGGCATAGCCGTTCTCGAACAGCATTTGGCCTTTGAGCTCGTGGAAATAGGGATCGTCCGGATGCTCGGCGATCAAGCCGTTTATGATCGCAAGCGCTTCGTCCAGCTTCGCGACGCGGAAATGGGCAATGGCGCGCGCATAGCGGGCCGCCACGCTGACGTCCTCTGCCGGATAGGCTTTCCGGACCCGTTCGCCGGAATAGAGGAAGCCGATCAGCTTTGCCTGCATACGTTGGAATTTCTGTTTGTACTCGGCGGGCACGCCGACGTCTTTGTGCGGGGACTGCTCGACGGCCTGCTCCAACAAGGCGACGCGCGTGCGCGACAGCGGGTGTGTCTGCAGGTAGGGGTCCTGACTGGAGGACAGCAGGAACTCCTGGCCGGAGAGAATGTCCAGGAATTCCACGAGCCCCAGCGGCGAGAAGCCCGACTCGTTCATATACTTGACCGCCGCCTGGTCCGCGCTCGCCTCCTGGCTTCGGGTGTAGGTCAAGAGGTTGCGCAGCGCGATGTCCTGTCCGCCGCGCGCCGCCATGCCGAGGAACTCGGGCCGTCCGCTCAGGATCGCCGCGCCAATGCCGACGGCGTAGCTGGCCAGCAGCTGGCCGAGGCTGTTGTCGAGTTGCTGCTGCCGTCCGGCCAGGTGGCCTGCCGCAATGTGGCCGGTTTCATGGGCGATCACGCCCATGATCTGCTCGACCGATTCGGCGCGCACCAATAGGCCGGTGTGCAGGAAGATGTTCTGGCCGCCAGCGACGAAGGCGTTAAGCGAATCTTCCTGTATCAGGTAGACGTCCACGGCATTAGGGTTTAGACCCGCGGCCTGAAACAGGGGAGTGGCGTAGGTCCGGATCGTCTCTTCGATCTCCGCATCGCGAATGAAGCGGATGTTCTTCTGAGCAGAGGCCGGATACCAATGCGCCGTGACGAGCGCTGCGAACGCCACGAAGAAAAGTAAGAGGCGGACGATGCTGCGAGAACGCGGGACCAACGGACGATTCCTATGCTGCCGGACTGAAAGTAGCCATGCCCAGAGGCCGATTCAACTTGGCCCCACGGGAATTTGCCTGAGCGTGAAGAGCTTAACGGCGAAAATTTGCGGAAATGAGGCGAAAATCCAGCGCCCACGACCGCCGTCGCCTGCAAAGCGGGCCTCCCCGGGCCTTGTCGCCCTGACGCTTGCGTCGTCCTTGGCGTTGGCGGCCTGCGAGTCCGGCGACAGTTCCAGGCCCGGCGAGATCGGCCTCGTGGTCGGCTTCGCCGGCGGCGTATCGGCGGACGAGCCCAGGGCGGCCGTGGTCGGCCGGGACGTTCTGGCCAGCGGCGGCAACGCCGCCGATGCGGCCGTGGCCATGGCCTTCACAATGAGCGTCACTCTGCCATCACGGGCCAGCCTTGCCAGCGGCGGATCCTGCGTGGTCTTCGATCCCCTGCAGGAGCGCACCCAAGCGGTGCTTTTCCCGATCGGAAAATCGGAGGCAGGTGCACCCATCCCCGGCATGCCACGGGGAATGGCGGCGTTGCATGCGACCTTCGGCGGCGTGCGTTGGGAGAGCCTCCTGATCGCCGCCGAGCAGTACGCCCGATTCGGTCACGGCATCAGCCGCGCCTTCGCGCGGGACATCAGGGTGCGCCCCCGCGATCTCTACGCCGATCCCGAGGCACGGCGGATCGTCCTGGACGACGGGACGGATTTGCCGGTGGAAGGCGACGAGCTGGTCCAGGCGGAGCTCTCCAGCGTCCTTAGTGGCCTGCGTCAGCAGGGCGCCGGCTATTTCTACACCGGCAACTTCGCCCGGCGCTTCGCCGAGGCAGCGAGCGCCATCGGCCAGCGCATGACTCCCGAAGAGATCCGGGACTACAGGGCGCGGCTGGAGGATACGGTGAGCGTGAAGGTCGGCAACGAGCTGGCGCACGTCCCGCCGGCGCCGGGCGCTGCCGGTATCGTGGCCGCCGAGATTCTCGGCATGATCGGCGGCAGCGGACCGCGCGACTTCGCGGATGTCTCTGCGAACGAGCGGCTGCATCTTTTCGTCGAGGCTTCGAAGCGGGCATTCGCCGACCGTGGCGAATGGCTGACGCGAAGCGGCGGGGTGAGTATGCCGGGCCAGGAGATCGTCGCGCCGGAGCGCCTGGACCGACTCTTCCAAGGCTATTCGCCGGAGCGCGCGACACCGGTCTCGGAGCTTGCCTCCGAGCCGCGCGCGGTGGGTGAAGATCCGAACAGTGCGGGCCTTGTGGTCGTCGACCGCGCCGGCATGGCGGTTGCGTGCAGCTTTTCCATGAACCAGATTTTCGGCACTGCCCAGATCGCGCCTGGAACCGGTATCATGATGGCCGCACCGCCGCGGCCCACGGGCGGCGGGGAGATTTCCCTGACGCCGCTGCTTCTGGTCAATTCGAACATCAACGACGCCTTCTTCGCGGCAACGGCCACCGCCGGACCGGCGGCGCCGACCGTGCTGACGCAAGTGATGCTGCGCGCCTTGCAGCTGGACGATGATCTGGAGACCGCCGTCGGCGCTCCGCGCGTCCACCACATGGGGGTGCCGAACGTCGTTTGGCACGAACCGGAATTGCCGGAGGAGCGCAAGCAGTCCTTGAGCGCGCGCGGCCATCAGCTGCGTGAGGTTCCGCACTTCGGCCGGCTGAACGCGATCTCGTGCCCGCGCGGGGTCCGCCGGCGTCCGGAGCTCTGCCAGGCACAGAGCGATCCGCGCGGTTTCGGTCTGGCCGAGCGGGTGGAGTAGGGCGATGGCCCTGAAGGTCTCCGCCCGGGGGAACGTCTCTCCCTTCATCGTCATGGACGTCTTGCGGGCGGCCAACGAACGTCAAGCGGCGGGTGAATCGGTTCTTCACCTGGAGGTCGGCCAACCCGGGTCTCCGGCGCCGCCGGCCGTGCTGGAGGCGGGGCGACGGGCGCTGGGCGGACCCATCGGTTATACCGACGCCATGGGCATACCGCCGCTGCGCGAGCGTATCGCCCGCCATTACGAGGAAATCTATGGGGTTCGCCTGCCGGCCGACCGCATCGCGGTGACGCCCGGCTCGTCCGGCGGATTCCTGCTGTCCTTCCTGGCGGCCTTCGACCCCGGTGACCGGGTTGCGTTGGCAAGCCCTGGCTATCCAGCCTACCGCAACATCCTTTCAGCGCTCGGCCTGGAGGCAGTGCTGCTGCCAACCGAGCCCGAGGACAGATTTCAGCCGACGGTGGCCCACCTGGAAGCCCTGGACACCCCGATCGAGGGCCTCATCGTGGCCAGCCCCTCCAATCCGACGGGCACGATGCTGGGCGAGGCGGAGATGCGCGCGCTCGTCGGGTATTGCCGGGAAGCGGGCATTCGCCTGATCTCGGACGAGATCTACCACGGGATCACCTTCGGCGCGCCGGCGGTGACCGCGCTGTCCTTGGACGAATCGGCGATCGTGGTGAACAGCTTCTCGAAATATTTCGCCATGACCGGATGGCGGCTGGGCTGGCTGGTGCTGCCGCCGGACCTGGTTCGCCCGGTGGAGTGCCTGGCGCAGAATCTCTTCATCTCCGCCATGACCGTGTCGCAGCAGGCCGGCATCGCCGCCTTCGACTGTCGCGCAGAACTCGATGCTGTCGTCGCCGGCTACGCGCGAAATCGTGCGGTACTGCTGGAGGAGTTGCCCAAGGCCGGCTTCGACCGCCTGGCCCCCGCGGACGGGGCCTTCTACGTCTATGCCGACGTCTCGCGGTTCACCAACGACAGCCCGGAGTTCTGCAAGCGCCTGCTGGCGGAGACCGGGGTCGCGGTGACGCCCGGCGTGGACTTCGACCCGGACCGCGGCCAGCGTTTCATACGCTTCTCCTTTGCGGGAACCGAGCCGGAAATGGTCGAGGCGATGCGCCGGCTGCGGGCCTGGATTGCTTGAGCGGCCAAGCCCGCGTCCGACCTAGCTGCTGATGACTCGATTCCACCAGCCGCGTTTGCGGCGCTGCTCTTCGCCCCGGTCATCGGACCGCTCGCCGGCATCCGCCGGCTCCTCTTCGCGGCTCGATTCACGTTCCTCCGCCGTCGGCGCCTCCGAAGCGCTTTCGCTCTCCGAGGATTTCGCCCGCGGGGATTTGCGCTTGGAGGCCCCCTTCGCCTGAGGGCTGGGAGCCGGCTCGCTGGCGCCGTCGTCCTGTGGACTGGCCTCGGGCTGTTCGCCCTTGCTTTCTTCCTCGGCCTTTTGCGGCTTCTTGCGCGCGCGTGACGGTCTCTTACGCGCGGGCTTGGCGGGTTTCTCCTGCTCCGGCCCGCTTTCCTGCGCGGCCTCTGCCACGCTATCCGCCGGCTTCGCATCGGCGGCCTCCGTGCTCTCGTCTGTCGCCGCGGCAGCAGAACCCTCTTCGATATCCTCGGACTTGCGCCTGCGCCGCCGAGGTCTTTTCTTGCCGTCGCCGGCGCTCTTTCCGTCCGCCTCGGCTGAAGCGGCGCTTTCGGCGCTTGCTCCGGCGTTCTCGGCCTCGGCGGGGGCGCCCCCGGCATCCTGATCGTCGGATGGGCCGGTTTCGGCGTCGCCCGACTCTGCCATCCGGTCCTTGCCTTCGGACTGCTCACCGCCGGCCGCTTGCTCCGGCCGCGGTGCGCCGTCTTCCGAGCGGCGGGACCGGCGGCGACCGCCACGCTTGCCGCGCCGGCGGCGCTTCTTGGGCTTGCGCTCGCCCTCGTCGTCGCCGTCGGAGGCTTGCCGTTCCTGCGCCGCCTCGTCGCCGTCTTGCGCGTTGGCTTCGCTGGCGGCGGCAACATCGGCGGGCGAGTCACCGGCCTGCTCGGCGGCTTCCGATTTCTTGCGCCGTCGCGGGCTGCGTCGCCGCTTGCCGGGTTCGCCGGCGTCGGTTGTCATCTCCGTCGTGACTGCATCGGCGCCGGCGTCTGCCGGCGTCTCCAAGGCTTCCGGGGCGGTGGAGCTACGCCTTTCCAGGCGATAGTCCGGTTCGACCAGGCTGTCGTCGACCGTCACCTCGACCCGGAAATTGTAGCGCGCCTCGATCTCCGCCAGCCGCCGGCGCATCTGGTTCAGCAGGAACAGACCGACTGTGGAGGGCAGGGCAATATGAATCTCGCCGGGGCCCCGCTTGATGCCCTCGTCCTCGAGCGCCCGAAGTACGTGCAGGGCGGAGGTGTCGGTTGCCCGGATATGGCCGCTGCCCGCGCAGCGCGGACACACGCGCGTCGAGGATTCGAACAGGCTGGGACGCAGTCGCTGGCGCGACATCTCGAGCAATCCGAAGGGGGAAATGCGTCCGAGCTGGATGCGCGCCCGGTCGGACTTCATCGCCTCCTTCAGCTTGTTCTCGACCTGTCGGTTGTGGCGGTTTTCCTCCATGTCGATGAAGTCGATGACGATCAGTCCCGCCAGATCGCGGAGCCTAAGCTGCCGGGCGACCTCCTCGGCCGCCTCCATGTTGGTCTTGAGCGCCGTTTCTTCGATGTGGCGCTCGCGCGTGGCCTTGCCCGAGTTGACGTCGATTGCGACCAGCGCCTCCGTCTGGTTCAGAACGACGTACCCACCCGACTTCAGGCCGACGGTGGTCTCCTGGATGGCGTCGAGCTGGTTTTCAACCTGATAGCGGTGGAGCAGCGGAATCGTCTCGTCCTTGTAGAGCTGCACCTTGCGCGCGTGGCTGGGCATCAGGCTCTTCATGAAGGTCTTGGCCGCCTTGTAGCCTTCCTCGCCCTCGACGAGGATGTCGTCCATGTCGCGCGTGTAGAGATCGCGGATGGAGCGCTTGATCAGGTTGCCTTCCTCGTGGATGAGGGCCGGCGCCGTCGACTGCAGGGTGGCCTCGCGGATGTCGTTCCACAGCCGCAGCAGGTATTCGTAGTCGCGGCGAATTTCCGCCTTGCTGCGCTGGCTGCCCGCCGTGCGGACGATGACCGCCATACCCTCGGGGATTTCCAGTTCGGAGACGATCTTCTTCAGCCGCCGCCGATCGCTTGGATTGGCGATCTTGCGGCTGATGCCGCCGCCGCGCGCGGTATTCGGCATGAGCACGCAATAGCGTCCGGCCAGCGAGAGGTAGGTGGTGAGCGCCGCGCCCTTGTTGCCGCGCTCTTCCTTGGAGACCTGCACCAGCATCACCTGCCGGCGCTTGATGACCTCCTGGATCTTGTAGTGGCGCAAAAGCTGGGCACGGTTGCGCGCGGCATCGTCGGCCTCGTCGCCGCCCAGCGTCTCGACCCGCGTCGAGGTTTCGACGATCTGCTTCTCGCCGTTGCCCGCAGGCTCGTCGTCGGCGTTTTCGCCCGGCCCATCGCCATTGTCGCCATCTTCGCCGGCGGGCGCGGCCTCCTGGTCGGCGTCAGGGCGCTCGTCGGCCGCGTCATTGGCGTTGTCCTCGCCGTTCTCCTCTTCGTCCTCCATTGCCTCGGCCTTCAGACGCGCTTCTTGCGCGATCAGGGCCTCGCGGTCGGCGATCGGAATCCGGTAGTAATCCGGGTGGATTTCACTGAAGGGCAGGAAACCGTGACGGTTTCCGCCGTAGTCGACGAAGGCAGCCTGCAAGGACGGTTCGACGCGTGTGACCTTGGCGAGGTAGATGTTGCCCTTGAGCTGTCTCTTAGCGGTGGCTTCGTAGTCGAACTCCTCGACCCGGTTGCCGGAAAGCACCACCACCCGCGTCTCTTCCGGGTGGCTGGCGTCGATTAGCATGCGTTTGACCATAAAGGCGTATCCTTGGTGCGCGACCGGCCACGCGCGTGGTGGTAGCCACGGCGGGCGGCGCGAAATTCTTGGCTGTGTGTAGGTGCGGCGTCGTCATATTCCTGTGAACCTCTGTCCGGCTCGGTTGGGCTAGTTTGCGGCTGGCCCGTAAGCACGCTCGCGCGGTTCCGGATAGGACTCAAAGCGACGCGGCCGCAATTCGGTGGACGTTGAGCTACGTCCGGGAAAGCCGTTCAACGCCCCCGAAAGGTACTGCCCGTTCGTTCAGGTTCGGGAATTCCCATTTGCCGACAGGACGGGTCCGGCCGTCGAGGCCTCCAACCCGGTCCGCATCGGCCGCGCCATCGGACGCGCAAAAACGCGCCCGAATCAGCGCCGAAGGCTATGACCACAATCAAAATACTGTCTCGTTGATCATTTCACAACGGTCATCTGCCATGCATGTTTGCAGGCAAGGCTTGTCAACGCGTTGCAACGGCCCGCTGAAAATCCTTGACTCATAGGGAAAAATTTTTTGGCGGATTAGTTCGATTCCGTTATATTTGAAAGTGAATGCCGGTGAATGCGCGCGAACGGCATAGGTAAAAGCGCAACCGGTGCGGAAGTTGAAAGGGGCGGGCCGGGTTTCTATTCCGGTCCCGGTCATGATTAGGGGGCAAGATCTTGCGTCTGGCGGCGATCGCGATCGTGGTGGCTTTTTTTGCGCTGGTGATGGGGCTCGATGCCGCCGTCGCCAAGCCCACGGTTTCGTCCGTGCGCATGGGCGTGCATCCCGACAAAACCCGTTTCGTTCTGGAAATGGATTCCGAACCGGCTTACCGGATTTTCACGCTCCCGGATCCGTATCGCGTTGTCATCGACCTGCCAGAGCTGAACTGGACGCCGCCCAAGGAAGCTTCGGGCGAGGGCGTTGGCATCGTCGAGGCGATGCGTTTCGGCCTGTTCGCGCCGGGCACCAGCCGCGTCGTGCTGGACGTGCGCAAGCCTGTCACCGTGCGCGACGCCTTCGTGCTGCCGCCCAAGGGCGGCTATCCGCATCGGCTCGTGGTCGACCTCACGGGCGTCGACAGGGCGACCTTCATGGCCTCGCGCGCGCGTCAGCCGATCA
>JAWVYK010000118.1:0-8540 GCA_033722755.1 Rhodovibrionaceae bacterium
AGGCGACACGGTGGTCATCCAACGCGCCGGCGACGTGATTCCGCAGGTGGTGCGCGTCATCGAGGAGAAACGCCCAAAAGATGCGCAACCTTTCGCGTTTCCCACCGAGTGCCCTTGCGAACTGAAGACGCCGGTGGTGCGTCCCGAAGGCGAGGCCGTCGCGCGCTGCTCGGGCGAGCTCGCCTGCCCCTACCAGCAGGTCGAACGCCTGCGTCACTTCGTCAGCCGCGACGCTTTCGACATCGAAGGCCTGGGCGAGAAGCAGGTCAGCGCGTTCTTCGAAAAAGGGCTGATCGAGACGCCGGTCGACATTTTCGACCTGGAGGAAAACGACCGCAACAGCCCAGCGCGCATCAAGAACATGGAAGGCTGGGGCGAGAAGTCGGCCCGCAACCTGTTCGATGCGATCGACGCGCGGCGCAAGATTACGCTGGACCGCTTCATCTACGCGCTCGGCATCCGTCAGGTCGGCCAGGCAACCGCCCGCCTGCTGGCGCAGAGCTACGGCGCGCTGAAGGATTGGCACGCAGCGATGACGCAGATCGCCGAGGAGCGTGAAGCCGCGCCCGAGGAAAGCCGCAGGCCGGAACGCGTCGGCGAAGCCTATGCCGAGCTCTGCAACCTGGAGGGCATCGGCATGAGTATGGCCGACGATATCGCAGCCTTCTTCTCCGAGCCGCATAACCTGAAGATCATCGACGAACTGGAAAAGCGGGTGGATGTTCAGCCCGTGGCCGCACCCAGCGCCGCCGACTCTCCCGTCGCCGGCAAGACGGTGGTCTTCACCGGCTCGCTGGAGACATTTTCCCGCGACGAGGCGAAATCGCGGGCCCAAGCGCTCGGCGCCAAGGTCACCGGCTCGGTCTCGAAGAACACGGACTACGTCGTGGTCGGCGCCGACGCCGGCTCAAAGGCCAAGAAGGCGGAGGAACTGGGGGTCGAGATGCTGAGCGAGGAAGAGTGGCTGAAGCTGATCGGGAGCCGGGCCTGATGTCGGAGATGGCGGGCGTCTATGCCCACGACAAGGACGGGCGCGAGCAGCTGATCCACGAGTATTTCGGCGGCGATTACGGCCTGGAAGACATCCCGGAGTTTCTCGGCATCGGCGCGCTCGACGACGGCGGCGAGGTGGTCCGTCTGCATCTCTCGGCCCAGGAAATCGCCCGCCTGAAGCTGGAAATGGACGCCAGCGGCTTCGATTACGAGCCGGATTTCGTCCAGATGTGTCTGGACATACACCGTTTCGTCACAGCGAACACACTGGACGGCGTGAGCCTAAAGGCGACTTTCTAAAGGCATTCCGGAAACTTTCCGGCCGGATAGCTGGTGGAGAAGCCCGATGGTTCAGAGACTTGCGCGCCCTGTGCGCGCCCTGGCAATTATTGCAGCGGCATCGCTCTGGCTTGCCGGCTGCGCCGCTCCGAGGCAAATGGAACAACCGCGCGCCGAGGCCGAGCCCGCCCCGCAGCAGGCAAGGCAGGACGCGCCGCTCGTTTCCATGGACTACGAGGAAGGCCGCTTCGGCACGACCAAGAAGAAGGCGGAGGAATATTGCGCCGACGCCTTCCATCGCAGCGCGGTGCACGTCGCCATCGACCGCGAGGCAAAGGTCGCGACCTTTGCCTGCAGCTCGCCGCTCTAGGGCGTGCAACTGACCAACGTCGACTGGTGAGAGCCGGCGCAGATGCCGCGCCTCACTGCGCCATTGCGCGAATGGTGTCGAGGTACAGGCGTCCCTTGGCGCCCCAGCCCTTCTCGCCGGCCGGCACCTCGGGCCGGAATTCCTCGTAGAGCTCGTAGGCGCGCTTGGACAACTCGTCCTCGTCCATGTTGCGCGCCAAGTGCGTCATGGCCTCATAGCTGTCGTTCAGAGCGTCGCCGAATTTGCCGTCGAGATAGCGCCTGACGCTGTCGGGGTCGATGGGCTTGTCCTTGCTGAGCGCGCGCAGGCCTTTGTCCGTGCGGGTGACCGGAACTGCGCGCTGCATGAGGTCGACGCTCATGCCCTCCTTTTCCCGCAATTCCTTGCGCTTCTTCTTCAGCTCTTCCGAGGTGGGACTGAAAAGCCCGATCGACTTTCCCTTTGAATAGGCGTTCAGGCCCGCGACCGCGCGGCCGAGCGTGAGCGCCTCGTCGCGCTCGAAGCCCAGCTGCTCGGCCACGACCGCAGCCCAGAGGGTCAACACGGGTGCGCGATTGATCTTGATCCAGTGCCGGCGCTCGCCATCCTTTGCCAAGATGCCATCCTTTCCCCAGAGGCGCCGCCGGTCATGATCGTCCATGTCGAATGTTACGCCGGGCACAGAGGCGAGACAGAGCCGCGCCGTTTCTTCATCGGCCCGCGCCTTGTCGAGGTGGCCGATATTCTGGACCGGTGGCTCGCCCCGGACCATGCGTATTTCAAGATCAGAGCGGCCGACGGCAACATCTACATCTTGCGCCGTGATGTTGCCGCCGGCGTCTGGGAACTCTGGATGTACGACCGCAGCGGGCCCTGCGTCTAGGCCCGGCCCTGTCTTGCGCCGCTACTTCGCCAGACGGTCATGCGTGAAGACATAGTCGCCGCCGGGTGCAGCCTGATGGCAGGCGATGCAGCCCTTGTCGGCGCCCTTGGCGACGCGGCCGGCCAGTTTCATGTCCTTCGGATTGGTCGCCAGCGAGCCGTCGGCATTATACTTTGCCCAGAACCAGTTCTGGTGATCCGGGTCGTAGCCGTCCTCGCGCCGCAGCATCACCGTGACAGAGGCCAGGTGCTTTTGGCGATCCTCAAGCACCGCGTGCTCGACCTCCTCCGGATCGCCCTCGCCGCGGTAGTTCTTCTTCACCATGACGAGGCCGGTATGGCCCTCGTAGGTTACCTCCGTTTCAAGGAATTCGAGCACCTTGCCGTGCGGCTGCGTGCCCTCGTAGGGATACGTCACGATCGAATTCGGACCGACCAGCTGCGCATCCTCGAGCGCGCCCTAAAGCCCAAGCGCATACTTGACGTTGGCCTCGCCTCCAAAGGGCGGTTTCATCTCTTTGGCGCTCTGCTCGGTGAGGTGGTGCGCGGCCAGCGCGCTGCCGCTGATCGCCACAACGGCCGCGGCGACGGCCGCCAAGAACCCTTGTCGCCTCGTTCTCATGGAAAATCCTCCCGCTTCCGCTGTTGGAGTCGAACGTCAATGTTCAACTCCTCTAACGCGGTAAACGTGCAGCGAAAACCCGGCGTTCTGACATCTCAACTCATTGTGATCCGTGTAAACGAGATCCCGTCCGGGAACGCTTTTACTCTTGGGGCGTCTTAGGGATGCGTGCTGATCACGGCGTCGTTTGGAAAACGCCGTGGTTGACCTTGCGCACGTGTTTGGCTCTGATCGTCGGCAGGGAGGACGTCCATGAAGATACGAACCTGGTCGGGGGGCATTTTGGCGCTTTCAGCCGCCGCTCTCCTGCTCGGCGCCTGCGCGGGCGCCCGGCAGGTGGACCGGCAAGCGCCCACTGTCACCTACGAATACGCAGACGGCGAATTCGGCGAGGCGAAAGAAAAGGCGGTCGACTATTGCGCGGACGAGTACAACCGCAAGGCCGTTCGGGTCAGCCGCAATGATGCCGAGGGCGTCGCGACCTTCGCCTGCACCGACCAGCTGGAGGACGAAGGTCCCAGCTACTAGCCGCCGGCGTGACGCGAACAGGCCTCGTCCAGCGGTACGGTGGCCTGCTCCAGCCAAGCAGCGGTTTCCGCATCGAGGAGCGGCGTGAGCGCCTGCCGCACGCGCTGGTGATAGGCGTTCAACCAGTCCGTCTCCTCGGCGGTCAACAGTTCCGGCTCGACCAGGCGCATGTCTATGGGGGCCAACGTCAGCGTCTCGAAGGCGAGCATCTCGCGATCCTCGTCCGGTTGGCGCTCGGCGGGCACCACGGTCACCAGGTTCTCGATACGGATGCCGTAGGCGTCCGCCTTATAGTAGCCGGGCTCGTTCGAGACGATCATGCCAGGCTTTAGGGCGATGCGGTTGGGCGCCTTGGAGATGCGCTGCGGGCCTTCGTGCACGCAAAGGAAGCTGCCGACGCCGTGGCCCGTTCCGTGGTCGTAGTCCAGGCCCGCTTCCCATAGCGGTCGGCGCGCCAGGGTGTCGAGCTGGCTGCCCGTCGTGCCCTCCGGAAAGCGGGCGGTGGCTAGGGCAATGTGCCCCTTCAGCACACGCGTGTAGCGGGCGCGCATTTCCGCGGTCGGCTCGCCGATGGGCAACGTACGCGTGATGTCGGTCGTGCCATCCGGGTACTGCCCGCCGGAATCGACCAGGTAGAGCTCGCCCAGACCGAGGGCCCGGCTGGAGCGCTCGCTCACGCGGTAATGCACGATGGCCCCGTTCGGTCCGGCCCCGGAAATCGTGTCGAAGGAAATATCCCGCAGCTCCGGGTTTTCGGCCCGGAATGCGAGGAGCCGTTCGGCCGCTTCCATCTCGCTCAACGGCGCCTCGTTGCCGCCATTGCCCGCGGCTTGCGCCCGCCGCGGCGCTTCCCGGTCGAGCCATGCGAGGAATCGCGACACCGCCGCCCCGTCGCGCAGGTGCGCGGCGCGCGCACCGTCCACCTCGACCGCGGTTTTCATGGCCTTCGGCAGCAGGCAGGGGTCCGGCTTCTCGACCAACTGGGCGCCGGCCTCGGCCAGCCGCCGAATGACCTGGGCCGGCGCGCTGGCCGGATCGGCCATCACCTTGGCGCGCGCGCCGCCCAGCTCGTCCAGCGCAGTGTCCAGTTCCTCGGGCGAGCGTATGACCACGTCCTTGCCCAGCCACTCCGCCAGTCCGGGCAGCAGCTTGCGGCGGTCGACGAACCAGTCGGCCGTGCCGTCGGCGCGGAGCAACGCGAAGGACAGCGGCAGAGGCGTATGCGCCACGTCGCCGCCACGCACGTTCAGCAGCCAGGCAATGGAGTCCGCAAGGCTGAGGACGACCGCCTGTGCGCCTTCCTTCTTTAGAGCTTCGGCCACCTGATCACGCTTGTCCCCGCTGCTGCGCCCGGCCATCTCCAGGGGATGCGGGGCCACCGGCGCGAGTGGTGCGGGCGGCTGGTCCGGCCACACGGCATCGAGCGGATTTTCCTCCAGCGCCACGGCGGTCCCGCCGGCGCGCGCGGCCGCCGCCTCCAGCCGCCGGACCTGGTCGCGGGTGTGTAGCCACGGGTCATAGCCGAGTCGTCCGCCATGCGGCAGGTTCTCGGCGATCCACTCGTCGGGCGGCTCCTCCGTCAGATGACGGCGCGCGAACAGCGCCGCGTCCGTCTCGCTGGCGACCTGCAGGGTATAGCGCCCGTCCACGAAGACGGCCGCCTTGTCGGCCAAGACCACCGCCTGCCCGGCGGATCCCGTAAAGCCGGTCAGCCAGGCCAGACGCATGGCGCGCAGCGGCACGTATTCGCCCTGGTGCTCGTCGGCGCGCGGAATCACGAAGCCGTCGGCCCCGAGCCTGCGAAGCTCCGCGCGCAGGGCATCCAGCCGCGGGCCCCTCGGCGCGTCGGGATCGAGGCCGCGGTCCGCCTGCTCGGCTTCCCGCTTCAGGTCTGCAAGGGCATCGGCCAGCGCCCTGTCCGGCTTATCCGCGACAAGCTTCATCCAGGTTTCGGCATCGCGCAGCGGCTTCGGCGCCGCGGCGACGCCGGCAACGAGGTGGCGCAAGGCCCGGCTGTCGTAGGGGCTGCGGTTTTCCTGCAGCAGACGCTCGAGCGTGCTGTCCTGCATCGTGGGTCTTCGTCCTTCCGCTCTTGAGATGGCAAGGGCTGCGCCCTGGGAGGAGAAAGCTATGCGCGGGCGCGGGTCCAGACAAGCCGTCGCATCCCGTCGACCGGTCGGAAAACGAGGCATGCGGCAACTGCAATGCTGCAGCGCAATATAATTACTCGTCGCCGAATCGGCCGCGGCTTATGTCTCAGTCATCGGATGAACAGGGGGCGGCGTCGCCGTCCTTGATTATCCGGGCCTTTTGGGCCTGGAGCCTGACAGCACCGGCCGAACCCGGCCGCGCCGCCTCTTTACAGGACGCTCAAGATCCAAGAGGTATGACATGACTGCATATCGTAACGTTTCCTACGTTCGCGCCGGCGGTGAGCCCGTCGACATGGTGGCCGTGCACCGCCATACCCAGCACTTGCGCGCGCAGGCCTTCGGCCAGGTCGGCCGGGCGATCGGTCGGGCAATGCGCAAGGACCTTCCCGAGGCTTACCGGCGCTGGCGGGCAGAGCGGAGCACGGCGCGTGCGCTAGCAGCGCTGGACCCGCGACTGCTGAACGACATCGGTCTGGCCCCGGGCGATATCGATGCCGTGGCCGCACGGGCCGCCGGTCGCAAGCCGGCGATCGTGCGCGCGCCCTCGCCCGCCCTGCCGCAGGGCAGCGGCGTCATCGATTTCCTGGTCTCGGTGGAACGCGTGCTGGCCAAAAGCCTGTTCGCCCACGAGCGCGCCAAGGCCCCGGCCAACACCAACCGCTCCGAGGCCGCCTGAGCCCGACAGCCCGCCGCAGATCTTTCCGCCGTGGCGCCGGTGGCCTAGCGTTTCCTCATCACCAGCGTCGCCCAGTCGCCGAAGACATAGCGGCGACGGACGGACAGGCCCTGGGCTACGTGCGCGGCCTGCACGCGCGGGGCCTGCTTGGCGAGGATGCCTGAAAGCACGGCATGGCCGCCCGGCGTGACTTGCCGGGCCAGATTCGGCGCCATGGCGATCAGCGGATCGGCCAGGATGTTGGCGGCCACCAGGTCGTAGGGGCCGTGGCCGCTGACATCCGGCCCGGCATAGCCCTCACCCAGCACGGCGGTCACGAGGTGCCCCACGCGGTTCTTCACCGCGTTGTCGGCCGCGGTTTCGACCGACATCGGGTCGTTGTCGACCGCCAGCACCTGCGCGCCCCACAGCCGGGCGATGGCCATCGCCAGTACGCCGGAGCCGCAGCCCATGTCGAGCGCGCGGGCGACCCCGATCCGCCGCTTGGCCAGGTCCTGGAGCGCCATCAGGCAGCCGAAGGTGCTTTCGTGGCGGCCCGTGCCGAAGGCGAGGCCGGCCTCCACATTGAGTGCGATCGCGCCCGCCGGCGGCTTGGTGCGGATATGCGCGCCATAGAGGTAGATGCGCCGGACGCGGATCGCCGGCAGCGTCTTCTCCGTCTCCGCCACCCAGTCCGTCTCCGGCAGCCGCTCGAATGTGAAATCCGGCGTCTCGACCCCGGCGGCGGCCGCCGCATCTGCGAGCCAGCGACGCACGGCGTCGTCATCCGGCTTTTCGGAAAGGTAGGCGGTGATGGGAACCCGGCCCTCGCCGTCGGGGCCGTCGACGAAGTGCGCGCCGGCGAAGGACTCCAGAAAGGTCTCGAAGACCGGCAGCGCAGCTTCCGGCACGCGGAACGTGAGAGTCCAGGTCGAAGCGGCGTCTTCGGTCTCGCTCATCGTGCGGCCCGCGTCGCGCCGGCTCAGTCGGCTTCGTCGGCGGGCACCACGAAGTCGGCCATCACCTTCTTCTGCCCGGCGTGATCGAAGGCGATGGTCAGGCGCTCACCTTCTATCCGGCCCACGGTGCCGTAGCCGAACTTGCGGTGGAACACGCGCTCGCCCTCGCCGAAGCGCGCGTTGCCGCCGAGGGTCTCGACCTCGCGGTGGGTGGTCTCGATGAAAGGCTGCACGCGCCCGCGGTTGCGCTCGGCCCTGGCCATGCCGGGGGTGGGACGCGGCGCATCGCCCGTATATCTCCGGCCCTGCCCGGCCCCGGTCCAGCCGCTGCCCCAGCCGAGGTCGTGCCAGCCGCCGCCCCAGCCCGTGCCGGCGGCGCCGGCGGTATAGCCGGTGTCGCTCTCCACCTCGACGTGGTCCTCCGGCAGTTCGTCGACGAAGCGCGAGGGGATCGCCGCAGCCCAGGAGCCGTGCATGCGCCGGTTGGCGGCGAAGCTGACCACCACCTTCTGGCGCGCACGGGTGAGCCCGACGTAAGCCAGGCGCCGCTCCTCCTCCAGCGCCTTCAGGCCGGTCTCGTCCAGCGCCCGCTGATTGGGGAACAGGCCCTCCTCCCAGCCGGGCAGGAAGACCGTGTCGAACTCCAGGCCCTTGGCGGCGTGCAGGGTCATGACGTTGACCATGTCGCCGTGCGCGCCTTCCAGGTTCTCCATCACCAGCCCGATGTGCTCCAGAAAGGCCTCGAGGTTCTCGAACTCGGCAACGGCGCTGACCAGTTCCTTCAGGTTCTCCAGCCGGCCCGGCGCCTCGATCGACTTGTCGGCGCGCCACATCTCCACGTAGCCGGATTCGTCGAGCACGGTCTCGACAAGCTCGGGCAGGCTCGCCTCCTGCGCATAGGCGCGCCAGTTGGCGAACTGCGCCAGCAGATCGGAAAGGCTGCGGCGCGCCGCCGGCTTGATCTCGTCGGTGCCGACCAGCTCGGCCGCCGCGCGCATGCTGTGCACGACCGACGAGCTGCGGCCGAAGGCGCGCACCGCGCTCGCGCGCCTGCTGGACGACTTCGAGCGCTGGCGCGAGCGGGCGGACCGGGTGACGCCGCGCGCGCTCGCCGAGAGCG
>JAWVYK010000119.1:0-8494 GCA_033722755.1 Rhodovibrionaceae bacterium
CGACGCCGAGGCGGCGGCCCAGATTGACCATGGCGAAAAGCAGGTCGCCGAATTCCTCGGACACCGCCGCGTGCGGCGCCCCGGTGTTGATCTCTGCTCTCAGCTCCCGGAACTCCTCCTCCTCCTTGTCGAGCACATCGCCGTCGGCGGCCCAGTCGAAGCCGACCCGCGCAGCCCTGCGTTGCAGCTTGTAGGCGCGCAACAGGGCCGGCAGACCGAGGGCGAGGCCGTCGAGGGCGCTTGGCCGGCGGCCGCGTGCCGTGGCGGTCGCTTATCGCTCCGCAGCCTTAAGTTCCACCCAGGCCAGCGTCTGCGCGTCTGCGTCCGGCACCGAATCGTTGCCAAAGACGTGCGGATGACGCCGGATCATCTTGTCGGCGATTTGCGCCGCCACGTCGGAGAAATCGAAAGCCCCGCGTTCTTCCGCCATGCGGGCGTGATAGGCCACCTGCAGCAGCAGATCGCCCAGCTCGTCGCGCAACTGCGTCATGTCGCCATGACGGATCGCTTCGCCGACCTCGTAGGCTTCCTCGATGGTGTAGGGCGCGATCGTCTCGAATGTTTGCTCGATATCCCAGGGACAACCCCGGTCCGGATCGCGCAGGGCCGCCATGACGGCCAGCAATCGCTCCAGAGGATCCGGTTGGTCGGGCGGGGGGATGCGCGATGACATGGCCCGCACGAGGATAACGAAGAGACCGTCGCGCGCAAGCCGAAGCCTGTTACACCGCAGGCCCCGGTGTTGAGATTAGAAAAGCTAATTTGACGGCGAGGTAAACTCGTTTGTTCGCAGGTCATGGTGCGGCCATTTTCGATGCAGGAAGTTCAGATTCTCTCATTTATGCAAAGGAACAGCACCATGACGACGCTTCACCAGGCCTGCGACGGATTCGAGCGTGCTGGAGTGGTCGGCCGCCGGCCGAAGCCGGGCTCGCGGCTCGGCAAATTGGGCCGGTTGTTGGCCGAGAGGGCGGTCGCGATCCGCCGCGACATACTCGTACGCCGAGAGATCGCGGCACTTGATGCGATGGGCGATCACATCCTGCAAGACATCGGCATTCCGCGCAGCCGGATTCCGGATGTGGCCCGCGCCAATGTGGAACGCTACCTTGAGCGGGAAAGCGCTCGAAAGGGCGCCGAATAGCTGCAACCGGGTCTGTAGTGATGGCCGATACATTGAAACGTGGGCACTGCCTGTGCGGCGATGTCGTCTTCGAGTATAGCGGCCCGGAAATCTGGTGCGGACACTGTCACTGCGAAAGCTGCCGGCGGGCCACGGCCTCGGGCTTCACGACCTTCGTGGGCGTGCCGAGCGAGGCCTGCCGGTTCAGCGCGCGACAGCCGCGGGCCTACGTATCGTCTGAGGGCGTACGCCGCACGTTCTGCGGACGCTGCGGCACGCCGATTTCCTACGAGAGCCGGCGATTTCCGGGCGAAATCCATCTCTACGCCGCCAATCTCGAGCGGCCTGAAGACGTGCGCCCGGCATTCCACGTACACACTGCCGAACAGCTCGGCTGGATTGCGTTGGATGACGCACTGCCGCGCCACGAACGTGGAAGCTCGTGAAGAACGCTCGCAGCGATAGGCAGCGGCGGCCCTCGGCTGCGCTGCTTCCCGAGGCGTTGCGGAAAGCGTTTCTCGATCAGGCGGACGCGTGCGAAGCCCTGGGCTCACCGTTCACGGCCCGGCTCTGCCGTCTCTTCGCAGCCGAAGAGATCGGCGACACCGGTGTCAGGGCGGCGTTGGCAAACTGGCGGGGGCACGAGCCCGGACCTCAAGGCGATTCCGTGCCTTTGAGACTGGCGGGCGCGCTGCACGCGCTGGTGCTGGAAAACCGCGACGCAGCGCTCGCCGCCGTCTATCCGCCGCACCATGACGCAAGCGACGACGCGACCCTCTGGTCCGCCATCGATGCCGCGGTCGCGGCAAATTCCGAGCGCGTGCTGCAGTGGCTGAACCAGCCGCCGCAGACCAATGAGGTGCAGCGCTCAGCCGCCTTGCTGCCGGGCTTTCTTTGGCTGGCGCGACGCTTTCGGCTTCCGTTCGTGCTCTCGGAAATCGGCGCCAGCGCAGGGCTCAACCTGTTCTGGGAGCGCTACGGCTACCGCCTGGGAGCGGATTTTTGGGGCGAACCCAATTCTCCGGTGCAGCTCGCCCCGGAGTGGCAGGGACCGACGCCAGGTCGGGCAGACGTAAAAATCATGGACCGGCGCGGCTGCGATCTTTCGCCGCTCAACGCAGGGCGCGCGGCCGACCGTGTTCGCCTGTTGTCGTACGTCTGGGCCGACCAGCGCGAGCGGGTGAGGCGCATCAGGGCCGCCCTCGACATCGTTGCAGCGGCCGGCGGTCCGCCGGTCGACACCGCCGATGCCGTAAGCTGGCTGGAGGCGCGGCTGAATACGTCGTCGAGGGACGCGGTGCATGTGATCTACCACAGCATCGCCTGGCAATACCTGGCCGAGGAGGCGCAAAGCAGGGGCCGGGATCTCATCGCGGAGGCCGGGCGGCGCGCGCGCGACGATGCGCCGCTTGCCTGGCTGAGCATGAAGGCCGACGGCCGGCAACCCGGCGCCGCAGTCACGCTGCAATTCTGGCCGGGCGGGGAGACGCTGACCGTGGCCCGTGCAGATTTCCACGGCCGCTGGGTCACCGCGGCCGATGCGCTTGCAGGATCTTGAAGGACGGCAATGGAGTTACGCGTCACGTGGGGAAGGCGAAGCTTTGCCGACTGGGGAGACATCGGAAACGCCGATAATACATATTATGACAAATATCATTCGCAGTTTTCCGGGAATCTGGACGTTTTTATCCAAACGAAGCCGCAGTCAGCCAAACAGTGCCTGTGCCCGCTCGATGACCTCCGGCACGCCTTCGCATAGCGGCGACGGCAATTCGTTCGGTGCGAACCAGCACACTTCGGCGGCGTCATCTCCCGCGACAGCCTCGCCCTCGACGCGGTCCAGATACACCGCAACAAGCACGTAGTGGAAGCGCGGCGCGCCATCCGGGTCGCTTTTGCCCATCACGTCGAGCGCGTGAATCACCGTCCCGCTGTCGGCGCTGAGGCTCGCCTCCTCGCGCAGTTCCCGGCGTGCGGCCTCAGCCAAGGTCTCTCCGTCCTCGACATGACCGCCGGGAAATCCCCAATAACCGCGCAATGGACGCTTGCCGCGCTTGGCCAGGAGAAAGCGGCCGGCACGCTCCACGACAGCGATCACACCCAAATTCGGACCGCTCGCGATCGATTTTTGCTGCCCTGTGTCCGACATTTGAATTCACTAATAGCATCAAAAACTGAGGGTAACCGATTATTTTTCCGTGTTTTCCTCAAGCTCGCTGGCGACTGCCGCAAGCCAGCGGCGGATACGGCGGCAGTTAACGCCGAGGTCCCAGTAACCGGTTTTCGAGCGGCTGTAGATGGCCAGACTGCTCTCCTCCGGGCCAAGCTCCACGAATTCTATGACCACGCAGTCGGCAAAGCCGAAGATGGCCGAGCGCTGTTCGAACTCGGCCTGCCGCGCTTGCTTGTCGAGGCGGATCAGGTTGGTGCGGGGCTCCTCGCGAATGGCATGCACCGTTGCCTCCCGCAGCCGTCCGCGCGCCACTGGAAAGCTGGGCACGGACAGCTTCGCGTGCGCGCCCTTCCAGGCCTCGGGCAGGGCCAGGCACCAGTTCGGACGCCTGGGCGGCGTTAGTTCGGAAAAGTCGATCAGCATCCCCTGCCCTTATAAGTCCCGGCCGTGTCCGGCGCCGTGCTGCCGGCATAGCCTATCGCCAGAGTGCGTGTAGGCCTAGTCGATGTGCAGAACCATGCCGTCATAGGCCGGCTCCACGCCGGGCGGGCAGCGCCGGCGCAGGTCGTCATAGTCGGCGCTGTGGTTCATGTGGGTCAGGACGGCGTGCTTCGGGCGCGCGCGCTCGATCCATTCCAGCGTCTGCGCGAAATGCGAGTGCGTCGGATGTGGTTCGTCCCGCAGGCAGTCGACGATCCAAAGATCGAGGCCTTGCAGAACCGAGAACGCCGTATCGTCCAGCGATTTCACATCCGTCGAATAGGCGAAGCCGCCAATGCGAAACCCGAGGGTGGTGGAGCGTCCGTGGCCCTGAACGAAGGGAACCACCGGCACGCCGGCGGCCTCGAACGGCCCGGCAATCTCGCGGTCGTCCAGAAGCGGCGGGTAAAGGGCATCGCGGCATTGCCTGGACGCGAAGGCATAATCGAAACGCTGCGCCAGGTCCTGGCGCGTCGCCGGGTCGGCCCAGGCCTCGATCGGCGCCCCGCGGCGATAAACGATGCTGCGCAGGTCGTCTAGTCCGTGCGCGTGATCGGCGTGGCCGTGGGTGAACAGCACGGCGTCGATATCCGCGATTTCCGCGTCCAGGAACTGCTCGCGCAGGTCGGGCGAGGTGTCGATCAGCAGCGTGCGCCCGGCTGTTTCGACGGCGACCGAGACGCGCCGGCGGCGGTTTTTCGGATTGTCGGGGTCGCAGTTGCCCCAAATCCCGCCTACGAGGGGCACGCCGCCGGAACCGCCGCAGCCCAGCACGGTCACGCGCATCGGCACCGGCTCACGCCGCGCCGGCGGGGCGCGCCGCCTTGGTGAACAGCCGGAAGAAATTCTCCGTCGTCGTCTGCGTCAACGACTCGACGCTGACGCCCTTCAGGTCGGCCAGCGCCGCGGCGGTGTGCCCCACGAAGGCCGGTTCGTTGCGTTTGCCGCGTTTGGGCACGGGCGCCAGATAGGGCGCGTCGGTTTCCACGAGCAGGCGCTCCAGGGGCACCTCGGAAACCGTGCGGCGCAGGTCTTCCGCCTTCTTGAAGGTGATGATGCCGGATACCGAAATGGAAAAGCCAATGTCGAGAGCCGCGCGCGCCAGACCGGCGCCCGCGGTAAAGCAGTGGATCAGCCCCGGAAAGGACCCGTCGGCGTGCTCTTCACGCAGTATCGCGACGGTATCGTCGTCGGCATCGCGCGTGTGGACGATCAGCGGCAGACCCGTCTCGCGCGCCGCGCGGATGTGCTGACGGAAGGATTCACGCTGCGCCTCGCGCGGAGAGTTGTCGTAAAAATAGTCGAGCCCGCTTTCACCGATCCCGACCACCTTTGCGCCTTGCGCCAACTCGATCAGTCTGTCCGGGCTGGAGACCCCTTCCCCGCCGGCCTCGTGCGGATGCACGCCGACGGAACACCAAATGTTCTCGTGCGCCTCCGCGATCGCCTGCACGGGCTCGAATTCACTGAGCTTGGTGCAAATGGTCACCATGGTGCCGACATCCGCGCGCCGCGCCCGCGCGATCACCTCGTCAAGATCACCGTCGTGCGCCAGATAGTCGAGATGGCAGTGGGAATCGACCAGCATCAGCCGCTCTCCTCCTGCTCCTCCACGTAGCGCGGGAAGACGCCTTCCGGCTTCGGCAATGCGGTTCCCGGCTTGATGGGCCGGTCGAGCGCGGCAAAGTCGCGAGCATCCTCGCCCTGCCCCAGCTGATCCAGCAGCCTGCCGCACGCCCCCGGCATGACCGGCTGTCCAAGGATCGCGAGCCGGCGGACGGTTTCGGCAAGCGCATAGAGGACCGTTTGCATGCGCTCCGGATCGCTTTTGCGCAGGACCCAGGGGGCCTGCTCGTCCACATAGCGGTTGGCGCGGCCGATCACCTGCCACATCGCCTCCAGCGCCTTGTGGAAGGCCTGCGCCTCGAATTGGCGCTTCATGGTGGCGTGAAGGGCTTGCGCCTCGTCCATCAGTGCGCGGTCACCGTCTTCCAGGGGGCCCGGTTCGGGCACCGATCCGGCGCAGTTCTTGGCGATCATCGACAGCACGCGCTGCGCCAGGTTGCCGAAGTCGTTGGCCAGGTCGCTGTTCATCCGCGAAACCATGGCCCGGTGCGAAAAGTCGCCGTCGCTGCCGAACGGCACCTCGCGCAGCAGGAAGTAGCGCACCTGGTCCAGACCGTATTGTTTGATGAGATCGAAAGGACTGACGACGTTGCCCAGCGACTTGGACATCTTCTGGCCTTCGATGGTCCACCAGCCGTGCGCGAAGACGCGTTGCGGCGGCTCCAGCCCTGCGGCCATCAGGAAGGCGGGCCAGTAGACGGCGTGAAAGCGCAGGATATCCTTGCCCACCATGTGCAGGTCGGCAGGCCAGAAAGCCTGATAGTCCTCGTTCTCCGTGTCCGGATAGCCGACCGCCGTGATGTAGTTGGTCAGCGCGTCCAGCCAGACATAGGTGATGTGATCCGGGTCGTTGGGAACCGGAATGCCCCACTTAAAGGTGGTGCGGCTGATCGACAGATCGTGCAGGCCCGAGCGCACGAAAGCGATGACCTCGTTGCGCCGGCTTTCCGGGGCGAGGAAGCCAGGCTGCGACTCGTAGAGGTCCAGCAGTCTGTCCTGCCAGGCCGAGAGGCGGAAGAAGTACGACGGCTCCTCCACCCACTCGACCTCGGCGCCGGAGGGCGCGATCTTCTTGCCGTCCGGTCCGACTGTCAGCTCGTTCTCACCATAAAACGCCTCATCGCGCACCGCGTACCAGCCGGCATAGCTGCCGAGGTAGATCTCGCCTGCGTCGTACAGTTTCTGCCAGATGGCCTGCACCGCGCGCAGGTGGCGCTCCTCCGTGGTGCGGATGAAATCGTCGTTGGAGAAGTCGAGCGCCTCGGAAAGATCGCGGAAGTTCACCGAGATCATGTCGGTGAAGGCCTGCGGGTCCATGTCGCGTGCGTGCGCCGATTTCTCGACCTTCTGCCCGTGTTCGTCCGTGCCGGTAAGAAACTTGACCCGCTTGCCGTCCAGACGCATGAAGCGCGCCAGCGCATCGCAGGCCAGCGTCGTGTACGCGTGGCCGATATGCGGCTGGTCGTTCACGTAGTAGATCGGCGTCGTAACGTAGTACGTTCCGCTCTCGTCTTTTTTGGCAGCGGCCATCGGCGGCTCCGGTTGTGGGCGAGGCTCAGTGCGAAAATCGCGGGGATGCGCGCGGTGCCTAGCCGGCTGACTGAGACCGCAGCTCGAGAAACGCCGTGACGATCACCTGCTTGCGGTTCAGGTTCGCGCGCTCCGCCCGGTCGAAAAGGCGGTTGATCTTTTCCCATAGCGACAGCCAGCGATCAAGCCCGCGCGCGGCCAGCAGGCGGTCGGCCAATGCATTTTCGCCGGCCACGACCTCCGTGGGGGCGGCACCGCCGGCGCCGGATCGGATCATGCGCGCCAGCCACCAGCAGATCAGCTCGCCGCCGACGCGGAAGGCCTGGCCGTCGCTGTCGCGCCCCAGCCTGTCGGCCAGTGCGTCCACACGCGCGATGTCGAGCTCCGGCAGGCCTGTCAGGATATCGACTACGTCGCGGTAAAGCTCCAGGCCGCCGATATCCGCCATATCCAACGCCCGGCCGATGCTGCCCTCCGACAGCCGCGCCAGCGCCCGCCCGTCGTCCGTGCCGATATCCGGTCGGAACTTTGCAAGCAGGCCCTCCACGACGTCTTCCGGAAGCGGTGCCAGGGGCAGCCGGCAGCAGCGCGAGTGAATCGTCGGCAAAAGCTGTCCAGGCGCATGAGAAATCAGAAGAATCAAAGTGTTGGATTTCGGTTCTTCAAGTGCCTTGAGAAGCGCGTTCTGGGCGTTGGCGTTCATGTCCTCCGCCGCGTCGACGATCAGGATCCGCCAGCCCCCCTCGCCCGGCGTCATCTGCAGGAAGCCGACGGCCTTGCGAACCTGGTCCACTGTAATGACGCTGCGCAGCTTTTGCGATTTGCCCTGCGGATCAGGGGTGCGGCGCAGAGAGGTGAGATCGGGGTGCGCCTGATGCGCGAGGCGCCGCGCCACGGGTGCCTCCGGATCAACCTCGAGGGAGGTCGCCGGGGCCGCATCGCCGAACAGACCGCCGCTCTCCTCCCCGCCGCCGGACAGAACGAAACGGGCGAAGCGATAGGCCAGCGTCGCCTTGCCGACGCCTCGGGGCCCGGTCAGCAGCCAGGCGTGCGGCAACCGTCCAGACTGCCAGGCGGACAGCAGTGTGCGTTCCGCCCGGCCCTGGGCCTGAAGCTCCAGGGTTTCCCAAGGCGCCGGGATGTCATTGCGGGCATCCTGCTTGGCGGCCGCCGTCATGCCGCGGCCAGCCCGAAGTGCGCGCGCACGACGGCCATGATTGCAGCATGGACGCTCTCCACATCGCCGCTGGCGTCGATAATGCGGCAGCGTTCCGGCTCGCTTTCGGCAATATCCAGAAAACCCTGGCGCAGCCGCTCGTGAAAGCCCAGGTCCATGCGCTCATAGCGGTCGCGATCTTGCCGGCGGCCATCGGCACGCGCAAATCCCTCGGCCACGGGCAAATCGAGGATGATGGTCAGGTCCGGCCGGAAATCCCCGACGACCAGGTCGTAGAGCCGCTGCACGGTCTGCCGGCCAAGGCCCTGCCCATAGCCCTGGTAAGCCATCGTCGAATCGGCGAAACGGTCGGATATCACCCAGCTTCCCCTTGCAAGGGCGGGCA
>JAWVYK010000120.1:0-8475 GCA_033722755.1 Rhodovibrionaceae bacterium
CGATCACCTCCGCCAAGGCGCTTCCGGCAGTGCAGCCCGTCCGGCCGGAGCCGAACGCGGTCAAGCCGGGCGATCTGCGACCGACCATCGTCATCGACCCGGGACACGGCGGCGTCGACCCCGGCGCGATCGGCGTGTCCGGCATCTATGAGAAAGACCTGGTGATCGAGTACGCGCGCGAGTTGAAGCGTCAGCTCGAGGCCACCGGACGTTTCAACGTCGCGATGACGCGCGACAAGGACATCTTCATCCGTCTGCGCGACCGCATCGCCATTGCCCAGCAATACGACGGCGACCTCTTCGTGTCGCTTCACGCCAATACGCACAAGTCGCGCAACATCCGGGGCGCGTCGGTCTACACGCTTTCGGAAAACTCCTCCGACGCCGAAGCGGCGGCGCTGGCGGCAAAGGAGAACAAGGCCGACGTCATCGCCGGCGTCGATCTCTCCGACAAGCCGGAGGTGGTCAGCCAGATCCTGATTGACCTGGCGCAGCGCGAGACGATGAACACGTCCAAGGTCTTCGCCAACGATCTGGTCTCGGAACTCGGCCAGGTGACGAAATTGCTGCGCAATACGCACCGCTTCGCGGGCTTCGCCGTGCTCAAGTCGCCGAACATCCCCTCGGTCCTCGTGGAAATCGGCTACATGACCAACCCGCAGGAAGAGCGAATGCTCGGTACGCCGGCGCACCGCAAGAAGGTCATGCGGGCGCTGGTCCGCGCGATCGAGAAGCATTTCGAGCAGCAGCAGGTCTACAACCGCTCGTGAGCGGCTTGCCGGTTGCAGGTTCGTCCGCGCGGCAATGCACGGCTGGTATGGCAAAAAAGGCCTTTACCGGGTAGCGCAGACCACGGCTACGTCATAATTTCCCAGTAGTAATCGCCGGTCTGGGAACTTATGGCCGCGCAGCCTGGGTTGGGCAGGCCGCGAAGGCTCGGGCAAGCCTCAGGGAATGGGAGACGACGTGTCGAGGTTGGTGAAATGGCTGGCGGGCGGTTTGGCGCTTGTGCTGCTTCTGGCGGTGATCGGAGGCGTGGGCGCGCTCGTCACGATCAATCACTACGGCAAGGAACTGCCCGATTATAGCCAACTCGCCGAGTACGATCCGGCGACGGTGACGCGCGTTCACGCCGGCGATGGGCGCCTGCTCGCGGAATACGCCATTGAAAAGCGCGTGTTCGTGCCCATCGAGTCGATTCCCGGCCGCGTGATCGACGCCTTCCTGTCGGCCGAGGACAAGACCTTCTACGACCACCCGGGCGTCGACTTTACGGGCATCGCGCGCGCGGCGGTGACGAACCTGAAAAATCTCGGCCAGGACCGCCGGCCAGTCGGCGCCTCGACCATCACGCAGCAGGTCGCGAAGAACTTCCTTTTGAGCAACGAGGTCTCCATCGAGCGCAAGCTGAAGGAAGCCATCCTGGCGTTCCGCATCGAGCGCGCGTTCAGCAAGGACCGTATTCTCGAACTTTATCTGAACGAGATCTACCTCGGGTTCGGCTCTTACGGCGTGGCCGCAGCGGCGCTGAATTACTTCAACAAGTCGCTGGACGAGCTGACGCTCGCCGAAGCCGCCTATTTGGCCGCGCTGCCGAAGGCGCCGAACAATTATCATCCGATCCGCCGGCGCGAGGAGGCCATCGCCCGACGCGACTGGGTTATCGGACGCATGCTGGAGGACGGCCGTATCGCTCGGGCCCAGGCCGAGGAAGCTTGGGTGGAGGAGCTGACGATCTCCAAGCGCGATCCCGCCCAAGTCACCCGCGCGGATTATTTCGCCGAAGAAGTGCGCCGCGAGCTGATGAAGCTGTACGGGGAGACGAAGCTCTACGAGGGCGGCCTGTCAGTGCGCACCACCATCGACCCGCATCTCCAGGACATCGCAGAGCAGGCGCTGCGCGATGGCCTGGAGGCCTACGATCGCCGTCACGGTTGGCGTGGACCGATCGCCGGCATCGATGTCTCGGCGGGCGACTGGGCCGAGCGTCTGGCCGCACTCGAGATCGAAAGCCTGCGCGAGTACTGGCGGCGGGCGGTCGTGCTCGAGGTGGGCGCGGAGACCGCGACCATCGGCCTGGACGATGGAAGCCAAGGCCAAATCCCCATGATTTTCCTGACCTGGGCGAGACCGTGGCTGGAGGGCGAGAAGGTTGGCGCCCAGCCGTCAAAGCCCGGCGACGTGCTCTCTGTCGGAGACGTGATCGCTGTCGAGCCCATCGCGGAGAATGACGACGGTGAGCCCTATCCCGAGGGCACCTACGCGCTGCAGCAGATTCCCAAAATCAACGGGGCAATCGTCGCAATGGATCCGCATACCGGGCGCGTGCTCGCGATGTCCGGCGGCTGGTCCTATGCGGAAAGCGAGTTCAACAGGGCGACCCAGGCCGCCCGGCAGCCCGGATCGGCGTTCAAGCCCTTCGTCTATTTGACCGCGCTGGACAGCGGCTTTACCCCGAACACCCTGATATTGGACGCGCCCTTCGTGATCGATCAGGGCGAGGGTCTCGGCAAGTGGAAGCCGCACAACTACGCCCGGCGATTCTATGGCCCAACGCCGATGCGCGTCGGCATCGAGAAGTCGCGCAACCTGATGACCGTGCGCCTGGCGCAGGCCGTGGGAATGGAAAAGATCTCCGATACCGCCGAGCGTTTCGGGATCGTCGACCACATGCCGGAGGTCCTGTCCATGGCGCTCGGCGCGGGCGAGACCACGCTGATGCGCCTGACGAATGGCTACGCCATGCTGGTGAACGGCGGCAAGAAGATCGAGCCGGCGCTGATCGATCGGGTGCAGGACAAGCACGGGCGAACGGTCTTCCGCAACGACGAGCGCGACTGCCCCCGGTGCCGCGTCGAAGCCTGGGAGGACCAGGAGGTGCCGCGCCTGCCCGACACGCGTCCGCAGATCGTGGCGCCGACGACGGCTTATCAGGTGGTCTCCATGCTTCAGGGCGTCATCGAGCGGGGGACCGGCAGGCGCATTGCCGAGCTGGGCCGCCCGCTGGCCGGCAAGACCGGCACCACCAACGAGAGCCAGGACACTTGGTTCATGGGATTCTCGCCCGATCTGGTCGCGGGCGTCTTCGTCGGCTTCGACGAGCCGAAGCCGCTGGGCAACCGCGAAACCGGCTCCAGCGTGGCCGCGCCCATCTTCAAGGCCTTCATGGCCGAGGCGCTGAAAGACGAACCGCTCGTGCCGTTCCGCATCCCGCCGGGGCTCAAGCTCATGCGCGTCGACCTCGACAGCGGGCGCCTGGCGCAACCGGGCGACGATCACGTGATCCTCGAAGCTTTCAAGCCGGGCAGCGATCCCAACAGCGGCCGTGGACGGGTCATCGACGGCGGCTACACGCCGGACGGCGGCGGAGGCTTGGGGCCGGACGCCCAGAGCGGAGGCTCGCCGTCGGGCCTCTACTAGGCGGCGGCCCGGGATGCGCGGGCCGATCGGGTGCCGCGGATGTTCGGAAACGATAGGACGCGTCTTGCGTTTTTATAGGTGTGACCTAGATAGAGCCCGGTGAAAGGGGGCTGACATGACCATCAGAACGGCGAAATTCCAGATCGGCGACATCGTTCGTCACCGGGTTTTCCCGTTTCGAGGCGTGATCTTCGACGTCGACCCGGTTTTCAGCAACACCGAGGAATGGTGGCTCTCGATCCCCGAGGAAATCCGCCCGCGCAAGGACCAGCCCTTCTATCACCTTCTGGCGGAGAACGAGGAAACCACGTACGAAGCCTATGTCTCGGAGCAGAATCTGGTGCCCGACGGCAGCGGCAAACCGGTCACGCACCCCGACGTCACGAACTTCTTCGTCGGCCTGGAAGACGGCCGTTACACGCCGCGCGACCTGCAAACCAACTGACAGCCGGCGGAAGCCGGCCGGTCCAGCCGAAAAATCGTGTTTTCTTGGGACCCCGATTCACGGGCCTGAAAGCAGCAGCGCCCCCAAGAGAGTTTTCTTGGGGGCGCTGCCTTCGAGTCTGGGGGTTCTCGAAGAGGTCGGCTGGCGGCAACGGACTGGGTGGGGGCTAGTCGTTGCCTAGCAACCGAGTGTTAGAGTATCGAAACAGCCATGGACTCCGGCGTGTCAAGGTTGTGACCACATCATAGCAATCCGGCGGTTTTCGGGGATTCTTGCCGCTCACACGTCACGGATACCACGGATAATCGGACTATGCGGAATCGGAAGAAATCCTTAAAACATGGGGAAAATCCCTTGCCGGCTGGAGACTCCCGACGGGGCAACACGCGGCCACAGCGGCGACACAGGCTGGAATCGGAGTAGAGCGGAATATGAGAGCCGAAACAGAAGCGGTGGTGGACGAGATTCGTCAGTCCTTGGCCCTGCTGAGGAGGCATCTTTGACTGGGATGCCGCACTGAAACGTCTGGAAGAGCTGAACCGCGAGGCCGAAGATCCGTCGCTTTGGGAGGATCAGGAGCGCGCGCAAAAGCTCATGCGCGAGCGCCAGCATCTGGAAAGCGCGATCAACGACTACCGGACTCTCGAGCAGGAGCTCGAGGATGCACTCACTCTGGTCGAGCTCGGCGAGTCCGAAAGCGACGACGAGAGCGTTCGAGAGGCCGAGCAGCAGCTCGAAAACCTGCGCCAGCGCACAGCGAAGGCGGAAATCCAGAGCCTTCTCTCAGGCGAGGCGGACGCCAACGACTGCTATCTGGAGGTCAACGCCGGTGCCGGCGGCACGGAGGCTCAGGACTGGGCGGAAATGCTCCTGCGCATGTACACCCGTTGGGCGGACGCGCATGGCTACAAGCTGGAGTGGATCGAAGAGAGTGCGGGAGAGGAGGCGGGCATCAAGTCGGCGTCGATCAAGATCATCGGCCACAACGCCTATGGCTGGCTGAAGTCCGAATCGGGCGTCCACCGCCTGGTGCGCATATCGCCCTTCGATTCGCAGGCCCGCCGCCACACCTCGTTCGCCAGCGTATGGGTGTATCCGGTGATCGACGAGACCATCGAGGTCGACATACAGGACAAGGATCTGCGTGTGGACACCTACCGGGCCTCAGGCGCCGGCGGCCAGCATGTCAACAAGACCGATTCCGCCGTGCGCATGACGCACCTGCCTACGGGCATCGTCGTGCAATGCCAGAACGATCGGTCGCAGCACAAGAACCGGGCCACGGCCATGGCGATGCTGCGTGCACGGCTGTACGAACACGAGCTGAAAAAACGAGAAGCCGAGGCGCAGGCCGAAGCCGATTCCAAGACGGACATTGGCTGGGGCCACCAGATCCGCTCCTATGTTCTGCAGCCCTACCAGATGGTGAAGGACCTGCGCACCGGCGTGGAGAAGGGCAACGCGCAGGGGGTGCTCGACGGCGACATCGACGCGTTTCTCGAAGCCGCCCTGGCGGAGAAGGTGGGCGCCCGGCGGGACGGCGACGAACAGGCGGCCGCACAGGCCGGCACCTAGTTGGCCGCCTCGCCCTCGAGGTTCTCGTAAAACGACGGCTGAAGGCCGGCGGCGCGGCGCGCTTCCTCGTTGAAGGGCGGCTTGACCTGCCCCTTGAAATGCCGGCGCACCAGATCGCGCCAGGTGTGCGTCGGCTCCAGGCCCCGGCGGGTGCAAAGCCAGTCGAACCACCGCTTGCCGATGGCGACGTGGCCTTTCTCGTCCTCGTAGATGATGCCGAGCGCCGCGGCGCTCTCACCGTCGCCCACGGCCTCGAGCTTTGAGATCATCTGTGGCGTGACGTCCAATCCCCGCGCTTCCAGCACCAGCGGCACGACCGCGAGCCGCGCCAGCAGATCGCCGGCGGTTGCCTCGGCCGACTGCCAAAGCCCGTCGTGCGCCGGCAGGTCGCCATAGGCCGCGCCCAGGTCCGCAAGGCGCCGGTCGAGCAGCAGGTAGTGCTTGGCCTCCTCGTCGGCCACGCGCACCCAGTCGTCATAAAACGCGCGCGGCAGGTCGCCGTCGGCGAAACGCGCGATGATATCGCAGGCCAGGTCGATGGCGTTCAGTTCAATGTGGGCGAGCGCGTGCAGCAACGCGATACGGCCCTCCGGCGCCCTGGAGATCTTGCGTTTGGGCACCTCCCGCGGCGGCCGCAGGGCCGGGCGCTCTGGACGCGCGGGCCGGTCGATTGGCGCAGCCCGGCCGATTGCCGTGATGCTGCCGGCACGCCAGTCGTGCGCCAAAGCGCGCACCGCCGCGGCCTTTTTCCTCGGATCCGGGGTTGCAAGCGCTGCCAGCGCCCGGCCGCTGAGGCTCTGGCTGCGGGCGGTCATTGCCTCCGCGCCAGCGCCAAGCCCAGGCCCGCGCCGATCAGAAAGGTGCCGGACAGGCGATGCTTCCAGCGCAGCCGCTTGGGATCGCTTACCCAGGTGCGCGCCCGGCCCGCAGCCAGCGCATAGGCGCTGTCGATAGCCAGTGCGATGGCCATGAAGGCGAAGCTGAGCGCCAGCAATTGCGGCGCCGGCGGTAATGCCGGATCGACGAACTGGGGCAGGAACGCGGCATAGAACAACAGGACCTTGGGGTTTGTGGCCGCGACCAGGAAGCCTTGCCAGAAGGCCTTGCGGGTGGAGGGCGCAGCGCGGCCTTCGTCAGGCGCACCCGGCTTCGCCAGCCATTCCTTGATGCCGAGGTAGACGAGGTAGGCCACGCCGATCCAACGAAGCCACTCGAACCAGTGGGACAGCACCAGGATGAGCGACGTCATGCCGATGCAGGTGATTGTCAATTGAATGGCCTGGGCGCTGGCCGTTCCGGCGACTGTGTAAAGCGCGTGGCGGCTGCCGTGCGCGAGCGAGTTGGCGACGATCAGGCTGACGTTTGGACCGGGAATCGCGATCAGCACGGTGGTTGCCAAGAGGAACGCCGCAAAGAGTTCCAGGTTCATCCGTTTTGCTCCGTCCGCAGGGTTGCAGCGCTAGATAGCATGTCCGGCGATCCTTGTGCCAGACGGATGGCGAAACTGATGCCGCAATGCAACATAAGCGCCATATTTTAGAATAAACGCATGCATAAATGACATAAATCAATGTCGCTTATAACCGCCACACGGAGTCTCCCGGCCGCGCGGCCCGGGGTGTCACGGAGCATTCGAGAGGCCGCACCGGACATGGGAAAACAAGGATGGATCTTTCGATGAACAGATTGAAAAAGGTAGTAATGGCCTTCGCGGGGGCGGCCATGACGGCGATGCTGGCCCCGTCCGCAGCACTGGCCGAGGGCGGATGGACGGACCTGAGTTTCACGGACAAGACTCCGTGGATGATCCGCGTTCGCGGGATTGCGGTGGTGCCCAACGAAAGCGCGGATCTCTCGGCCGGCGGTGCACCCATTGCAGGGGGCGTCGAAATTGACGATTCGATCGTCCCCGAGTTGGATATCAGCTACTTCTTCACCGATAACATCGCCGCCGAGCTTATCCTGGCCACGGCGCCGCACGACGTGACGGCCACCAACGTGGGCGGCGGCGGCGACGTCGACCTTGGCGATGTGTGGCTCCTGCCGCCGACGCTTACGCTGCAGTATCACTTCATGCCGCAAACGATGGTGAAGCCCTATATCGGCGGCGGCGTGAACTACACGGTTTTCTACAACGAGGACACGCCCAGCGGCGGGGTGGTCAGGGATATCGATTACGACGACTCGTTCGGCTTCGTGCTGCAGGCCGGTGTCGACGTAGCGCTCACGGAGAACTGGTCGCTCAACCTGGATGTGAAGAAGCTGTTCCTGGAAACGGACGTCGCGGTGCGGACAGCCGCCGGCACCGTCAATGCGGAGGTCGACATCGATCCCTGGATCTTCGGCGTGGGCGTCGGCTACCGCTTCTAGCAGAACCCAGGCGCCGGCACGCACCGAGAAAGCCCCGGCCGTCTTGCGCCGGGGCTTTGTCTTGGGGCGTGGAAAAGGCCGCCGTCACACCTGCTTCGCGCCTTCCAAAATCTCTTCGATATGGCCGGATGCATCCCGGCGTGTTGCCGCCAAAAGAGGCCCTCGTGCCGGCCTCATTCGGCCGTGGCTTGTTCCTCCGAGGAGCTGTCGAGCGCAGCCGCCGGTTCCTCGATTGTCTCGATGAATAGCCGGTGAACGGCTTTTGCCGTCGTCTCCAGGATTTCCTTGAGGGTGTCGAAGTCGACATCCTCGTCCTCCGGCTTTTGCGGCTTGCCGGCGCGTGCCAGCGTCTGCTTGATGCCGTCGGAGGCGCTGTCCTCGTCGAAGTCGCTGCCGACCGTCAGCCGCAGCAGACCCTGTATGCGCCGCATCAGACGGGTGGCGTCGATCAGCAACTCCGCGGTGTCCCGTTCGATCACGCCGGCCTCGGCCAACCGGTGGAAGGCGTCCTGAGTGTTTCGCGCCAGAACTTGCGGATGCTCGTGCGCGTGACGCAGCTGCCAGTACTGAGACAGGAATTCCAGGTCGACCAGCCCGCCGCGCAGATACTTGACCTTCCAGATGCTCTTGGCCTTGTGCTGGTCCTCGATCCGCCGCCGCATGTC
>JAWVYK010000121.1:0-8412 GCA_033722755.1 Rhodovibrionaceae bacterium
CGCCAGCGAGGTCACCCAGAACAGGCCGATGGCGCCCAGGATCAGCAGGCCGGCCAGGTAATAGACCTCCTGCGGCCAGATCTCGATGAAGAAGAAATAAGCCCGCCGGTTCGGCATATCGATCAGCACGGCCTGATCGGGCGCGCCGGGCCCCCGGTCCCAGCGAATCCACGGCACGAGGTAATAGATCGCCAGAAGCACGCCCAAAACGGCCCACTTCAGCCGGCGGAATGTGCCTTTGATGTCCTTCGGATAGACCTTGACCCGATCCGCATAGAGCTTTTGCTCCTTGCGCGAGAGGGCATCCTGGGTCTCGACGACGTCGCTCATGTCACTCCCGATCCGGGCGCCGCTGTCTGTGTTTTCCGCGCGCTCCCCCTCGTCAGCGCGAGGCTCTAAACGTCACCCGCAATTGCTAGAGTATCACTGTCCGCCGCCCAACGAGTGGACATAGACGGTCAGCATCTTCACGGTCTCGGAATCCAGCCGGTTCTCCCACGGCGGCATCACACCGTGCTGGGGATTGCCGATCTGCGAGATGATCTCCTCCTTGCTGCCACCATAGAGCCAGATGGCATCGGTCAGGTTTGGCGCGCCCAGCGCATTCATGCCCTTGCCGTCCTCGCCGTGGCAAGCCGCACATTGCTCGGCATAGACCTGGGCGCCGCGCTGCGCGGCCTTGGCGTCCTGCGCCTCGCCGGACAGCGAGAGCACATAGGCCGCCACATCGGTGAGCTGGTCGGGCGAGAGAATGTCGCCGAAGGCAGGCATCATGGACTGGCGGGATTCGGCATGCTCGTTGCGCACGCCGTATTGAATGGTGGCGTGGATGTCCTCCAGCGACCCACCCCAGATCCAGGCGTCGTCGGCCAGCACAGGATAACCGCCGGGTCGCCCCGCGCCGCCGCCGCCGTGGCAGGGCGCGCAATTGTCGGCGAACGCGGCCTCACCGCCGGCCAGCGCGAAATTCAGCAGGTCCTGGTTTTCCCGGATCTCGCCGAGCTCGGCGGCGGCGATCTGGTCGTAATACTGCGACTGCGCGGCGCGCGCCTCGGCCATCACCTCGGCGTGCTGTTCGCGCATGGACCAGCCGAGCACGCCGTGCACGTATCCGGTGATCCCGGGGATTGAGGGATAGAGCACCCAGTAGATCACCGACCAGGCGATCGTGGCATAGAAGACATAGAGCCACCACTTCGGCAGCGGCGTGTTCAGCTCCTTGATGCCGTCCCACTCGTGGCCCGTCGTCTCGCGGCCGGTGACCCTGTCTTTCTCGACTTTCGTAGGCATGCCCTACTTCTCCCTATCCTCGTTCGCGTCATCCTCGAGTGGGATGCGCGCGTGCTCCTGCATGCGCTTGCGCCGGCCGGGCCAGTAGGCCCAGACGACGATTCCCAGGAACAGCAGCATCAGCCACAGGACCCAGAGCTGACGCGCCCAGTAGACGATCTCTTCCAGAAAACCCATGGCCGTGCGTACGTTCCTTGCCGTCTGTGTGGCGCGGTTTACTGCTGCAGGTCCTCGGTGCTGTAGTCGGCGAAGTCGACCATGCGCCCCAGGATCTGCAGGTAGGCAACCAGCGCATCCATCTCGGTCAGGCGGTCCGGCTGGCCGTCGAGGTCGCCGACGGCGGCCTTCGGGTAGCGGGCCAGCAGCCCATCGTGATCCGCGTCGGGATCGGCCTGGGCGCGAAGATCGGCCGCGGCCTGTTCGATCTGCTCGTCGCTGTAGGGCACGCCGACCGCCCGGTTCGCCTTCAGGTGATCGGCGATGTCGCTGTCGTCCAGCAGATGCTCCGACAGGAAGGGATAGGCCGGCATGATCGATTCCGGCACCACGCTGCGCGGGTCCTCAAGATGCACGGTCTGCCACTCGTTGGAGTACTTGCCGCCGACGCGCGCCAGATCGGGCCCGGTGCGCTTGGAGCCCCACTGGAACGGATGGTCGTACATCGACTCCGCAGCCAGCGAATAGTGGCCGTAGCGCTCCGTCTCGTCGCGGAAGGGCCGCACCTGCTGCGAATGGCAGACGTAGCAACCCTCGCGGATGTAGATGTTGCGACCGGCCAGCTCCAGCGGCGAATAGGGGCGGACGCCCTTCACCTTTTCGATCGTCGACTCGATCGTATAAAGCGGCACGATTTCGACGATGCCGCCGATGGCCACGGTGATGAGCACCGCGACGGTCATCAGCGTCAAGTTGGTCTCTAAGTGACGATGCCATTTCATCGAAGCGCCCCCTTACTCGGCCGGCGAGGCAGCGGCGGCAGGCTCCGGACGGGTCTCCGCCACGACGTCGCCGCGCACCGTGCGCACGAGGTTGTAGACCATGATGAACGCACCCAGCAGGAACAGCACGCCGCCCAGCGCGCGGATCACATAGAAGGGATGCATCGCCTCCACCGTCTCGACGAAGGAGTACTGGAGAAAGCCCAGCTCGTCGTAGGAGCGCCACATCAGCCCCTGCATGATGCCGGAAATCCACATGGCGGTGATGTAGAGCACGATGCCGATGGTGGAGATCCAGAAGTGATAGCTGACGAGCTTGAGTGAGTAGAGCCGCTCGCGCTTCCACAGGTGCGGCACCAGGAAGTAGATCGCGCCGAACGACACGAAGGCCACCCAGCCCAGCGCGCCCGAGTGCACGTGGCCGATGGTCCAGTCGGTATAGTGACTGAGGGCGTTGACCGGCTTCACCGACATCACCGGGCCTTCGAATGTGCTCATTCCATAGAAGGCGACGGAGGTGACGAGGAAGCGCAGCACCGGGTCGGTGCGCAGTTTGTCCCACGCGCCGGAGAGCGTCATGATGCCGTTGATCATGCCGCCCCATGAGGGCATCCACAGCATTACCGAGAACGTCATGCCCAGGGTCTGCGCCCTGTCCGGCATCGCCGTGTAGTGCAGATGGTGGGGCCCGGCCCAGATGTAGAGGAAGATCAGCGACCAGAAATGGATGATCGACAGCCGGTAGGAATAGACCGGCCGGTTCGCCTGCTTGGGAATGTAGTAGTACATGATCCCAAGGAAGCCTGCGGTCAGGAAGAAGCCCACGGCATTATGGCCGTACCACCACTGCGTCAGCGCATCCTGCACGCCGGCGAACAGCGAATAGCTCTTCACGCTCGCGAAGGACACCGGCACCGCCAGGTTGTTGACGATGTGCAGCATGGCGACGGTGACGATGAAGGCCAGGTAGAACCAGTTGGCCACATAGATGTGCGGTTCGCGCCGTTTGAAAATGGTGCCGGCGTAGACCACCAGATAGGCGACCCAGACGATCGTGAGCCACAGGTCCACGTACCACTCGGGCTCCGCGTATTCGCGGCCCTGGGTGACGCCGAGCACATAGCCCAGCGCCGCCATCACCAGGAACAGCTGATACCCGAAGGCGACGAAGAGCCCCAGTTCGTTGCCGCCGAAAAGGTTGGTCTTGCAGGTGCGCTGGACGACATGGAAGGACGTGGCCAGCAGCACGTTGCCGCCGAAGCCGAAGATGGCCCCGGAGGTGTGGACCGGACGCAGCCGGCCGAAGCTGGTGTACTCCAGGCCAAGGTTGAGCTGCGGAAAGGCAAGCTGCAACGCGATGATCACCCCCACCAGGAACGCCGCCAAGCCCCAGAAGACAGCGGCGATAATGAGGACGCGAATGACCTCTTCATTGTATTGAACCGGCGCGTCGGCGCCTGCGGAGCGGGTGCTGGCGCCCGTCGCTTTTCCCGCAGCAGCAGAGCTGGCCATGTCGTCCCTCTCTTCTCGTTTCAGTTGCCCGCCCATGAATAAAAGCCGGTGCGCGCCTCGGGCTCAAGCCCCGTGGCGCAACCGGCTCGCAAAAGTTCGGCGAACGTACGATCACTCATGCCCGCAACCGGCCAAGGCGCACATTGATCTGCATCAATGCTCCCTGTAAGGATTCGAAGGATTCCTGCGACACTATGCCCCGGCCGTGCGGGTGGCTGCCGGACGAGGTATGCTCAAATCAGGGCGCCGCGACAGGCGAAGCGCCCTTATCGGGAGGAAGGGCTTTATGAGCGAGGCAGTCTCATCGTTCGGCGACAGCGTTCCCAAGGTTCGCCAAATCGGCCTGGACCGGCCCTGGGTGTGGCTGGCCTGCGGTTGGCAGGACCTGGCGCGGCAACCGGCCGTCAGCCTTTCCTACGGCCTGATTTTCGCGCTGGCCGGACTGATCATCGCCGGGGCCATCTGGCTCGTCGATCTGTTCTATCTGGTGCTGCCGCTGTCGGCGGGCTTCATCCTCCTGGGACCGATCGTCGCCGTGGGCCTCTACGAGGTTAGCCGCCGGCAGGGCCGGGGAGAGACCGCCAGTCTTGGCGACGCCTTTTCCGCATTCCGGGTCAACGCCGCACAGCTGGGCCTTATGGGTCTGGCGCTGATGCTGTTCCTGCTGGCGTGGATTCAACTGGCGCTGCTGATCTTCATGCTGTTCTTCAGCCATGCGCCGCCCCGGCTGGACAATTTCGTGGCGGACGTCTTCTTCTCCGCCCAGTCCATCCCCTTCCTGATCGTCGGCTGCGGCATCGGCGCGGTCCTGGCCGCGGCGGTCTTCTCCATCAGCGTTGTCGCTGTTCCGATGCTGCTGGACCGGCCGGAGACGAACGTCTTCACGGCCATCGCCACCTCCGTGGCCGCAGTGCGCGAAAACCCCAAGCCGCTGGCGGTCTGGGCGGCGCTTATCGTGCTGTTCACCGGCGCCGGGCTGATCACATTCTATGTCGGCCTCGTCATCATGCTGCCGCTGATCGGCCATGCGACCTGGTATGCCTACAAGGACCTCGTCGGCTACGAAAGCTAGCCCGCAGGCGCCGCCGCGGCGGGTTTAGAAGGCCTGCCGCGCCCGGGCGGCGACCTTCTCGGGGGCGCCGCTTGCGTCGATACGGACCCAGTCGATGTCCCCGAGGTCGTAGTCCAGCTGCTTGCGCACCACCTCCGCCGTAGCGTCGGAGGCGTCGCCGCTGCGCCCGTCGACCCGCTGCTGCATGACGCTGGGCGGCGCCTCCAGCCACAGGCCCTGGAACGGAACTCCGGCATCGGCGGCGGCACCTGCGATGGCGCGGCGCTCCTCCGGCCGGGCGTAGACGGCATCGGCGACGACGGCATGGCCGGCGGCAAGCACACGGGCCGCGCGGTCGCAGACCGCCTCGTAAACTCGTTCTGATTGCTCCGCCGTATAGGCGCTCTCCGGCAGGCGCTCGTCCAGTCCGACGCCGGCGAGCTGCTTGCGGATCACGTCGCTTCGCAGGTGAATCGCCCCGGGCGCCGGACCAATCTCCGGCGAAAGCATGCGGGCCAGCGTCGACTTGCCGGTGCCGGAAAGCCCGCCCACCGCAATGACGCGCGCCGGCGGCGGGCGCAGATAAGCCTCCGCCTCGGCGAAATACTCTTTGGCCTCCTCCCGCTTGGCCTCGACCTCGGACTTGGACTCAGCGCCCGAGGCCACAGTGGCCTCGATCTTGGCGCGCACGGCCGCGCGCAGGGACAGGAAAAGCGGCAGTGCCCGCAGGCCGTCCAGATCGCCCTCGATCTGCAGGACGCGGTTGAGCACGAGGTTCGCGCCCCAACGCAGCCCGCGGTGATCCAGGTCCATCAGCAGAAAGGCCAGATCGTAGAGCGTATCGATGCAGGCCAGGCGGTCGTTGAATTCGATGGCGTCGAACAGGCGGGGCCGGCCGTCGATGAGGACGATGTTGCGCAGGTGCAGATCGCCGTGACAGCGGCGCACCCGGCCGGAATCGCGGCGCGCATCGAGGGCATCGGATACGCGCTGCAAGCTCTTTTCGCTTGCATCGTCGATTGCGGCGGCCCGTTCTTCGGCAAAAAGGTCGGGCCACTGGCCCCATTCCTCCGCGTTTTCCTGGATGACCCAAGCAATGCCTTCGGCGCCGCCATAGTCCGGCGTGGCTTCGGCCTTGGCGTGGAAGGCGGCGATTTCCTCGCCCAGAGCCGTGAGTACTGCGGCATCCAGACGGCCCGCCGCGGCCAGCCGATCGAACAAATTGTCCTGATCGAAGCGCCGCTGCTCGACCAGCCATTCGACGACCTCGCCATCGCTTTGCGTGCCGCCAAGGCTAAGCGCTCCCCCGGAACTGCGGCGCACCGGCACGACATCGAGGTAAAGCTCCGGCGCCGTTCGCCTGTTGAGCTCGAGCTCGCGCTCGCAGGCCGCACGGCGCTTTTCCAGGGTGGAGAAATCGCAGTAGGCGAATGCCACGGCGCGCTTCATCTTGTAGACACGCGAGCCGGCCAGATAGACGCGGGAAATGTGCGTGTCTATCTCCTCGACGTCCTCGACGCCGGGACCGTAAGTCTCGGGTTTGCGCAGAAACGCGGCGATTGGGGCTTGTTCGCGTCTTTCGGCGTCTCGGCCTTCGTCGGCTGGCGATGAACTCATCGCGGAGATGCTATCCTGCGCGGCACTACCACCGCAAACCGACGGCGCCCGTGGTTAGCGGGCTCACGACTCCTTACCGGGCTCCACAACGCTGAATTCGCTCGATTTCGCCGCGTGCGGGTCGGGCACGTTATGCGCCACCATGCCGCGGCGCAACAGCTCGCGGATCGCGGCCGCCCGGCTCGGCATGCGATGCTCAAACCGCCAATCGTCGATCGCCTTAAGTTCGTCGTCATCGAGCATGATCTGCAAGCGTTCTGTGCGCTTCAGACTGTGATCGGCGCTCATAAGCGAAAACCTTTCTGATCGGATCGTTGCACTCAGATTTGCACCCTCGCAACCGCGCTCGTCAATTACATAAGTTACTCATCTAATGGCTTCTACATTATTTTGCATTTTGGCGTTGAAAACGGCATATGAAGCGCTTAGGTGGCTTGATGATAAGACATTTACGACACACATTGGGTTATTTATTGTGGATATGTAAGATATATACTCTGATCACATTGCAACAACTCCGCATGTTTACCAAGCTGTGGCAAAAACATCAGTGTTTTTTCTTGATGTCTGCTTAAGGATTATTACCCTCGTGGGGAATGTAAACCGCTGTCCAGTGAGGGAGAGCCTACAAAGATGCTTACGCACGAACAGGCGATGGCTATCGAAGAACAGATTCCCGCCCTTCGGCGCTACGCAAGGGCCCTGGTGCGCAACGCAGACCGGGCCGACGATCTCGTCCAGGACTGTTTGGAGAGGGCGGTTTCGCGCTTCCATCAGTTCCAGCCGGGAACAAATCTGCGCACCTGGATGTTCACCATCCTGCATAACGTGCATTGCGACGCGCTGAGGCGCCAGAAGCGCCGTGGTACAGATGTACCGATCGAGGAATGGGAGCGCCGCGCGAAGACGAACGCGAACCAGCCTCGCGCCATGGAGATGAGGGATTTTCGCCGTATGTTCTCGAAGCTGCCGGAAAGCGATCGGCATATTCTCTATCTCGTCGGCGTCGAGGGATACAGCTACGAGGAAGCCTCGGAGGTTCTCGACGTCGCGGTGGGCACGGTGAAATCCCGGTTGTTCCGCGCCCGTGAGCGCCTGCGCACGCTGCAGGATGGCATGACGGAGCCGATGACGCCTTCGACCAACTGGGAGGGTAGTCTTCAGACTGCGAGCATCTAATTGCCAATATGCCTGGAAATCATCACTGAAGAGGACCTCCACCTCTATGCCGACGGCCGCCTGGAGGCAGATCGCCGCGAGGCCGTCGGCGACTATCTAAGCGAAGACGATGAAGCTTTGCAGAGGGTGGAGGCCTATCACTGGCAGACCGCTGAACTGCACCGCTGGCTCTGCCCGGTCATTGCCGAACCGGTACCAGAGCGACTTGCGGCGATCGTGCGTTCGGCTATCAGTCAAAACCGGTCTGTAGTGGTTGTTTCGTCCGAAGATAGGACGCGGCAGTCTCTGCGCACGCCCTAGGGGTTTCTGCGGGCGTTTCGCGGTTTCGATCGCTGGACGGAGTTAATCGGCCGGCGCTTCGGCGTCCTGCGCGCGAGCCGCCGCTTCGCTCGCGATAAGCTGGATCTGCGCCGCGTAGCTGCGCAGCATATTGGCCTCGTTGGGCAGCCTCTCAGCGGCAACCAACAGTTCAGCCACGGCGCCGTTAAGTAGGGAAGCAGCTTCGCGGGTGCTCATATCGTGGTCCTTTCCGATAAACCGGCACAAGCCGACGACGCTAATATGCGCCTGTGCGTGAAGCGGCGCATTAACGTGGTTTATACGCGTGCGCAACGCCATTGGATTGCCGGCGCACATGGCATGCGGTGCGCCATCCGAGGCATCGCGCTGTTGGCGAGCGCGCAGGCGCGATGACACCTATTCTAGGTGAAATCGCGCTGAGTTACGCGCTGCCGCTTTTCGTCGCGAGCAGCCTGGTGATCCTGACGGCAGGCACCTTGCTGGCCCGCGTCGCACAGCGTCTTGCCCACCTGACGGGTATCGGTC
>JAWVYK010000122.1:0-8306 GCA_033722755.1 Rhodovibrionaceae bacterium
CGACAGCCGCGGACGCCCGCCGCCCAGGCGGCGGAGGTTCGAGCGCACGCGCAGCTTGCGGCGTGTATGGAGATTTTTCGAGCTCAACATGTCGCTTACTTCTTCTTGCCTTCCTTGCGGAGGATCTGCTCGTCGGCGTAACGCACGCCCTTGCCCTTGTAGGGCTCCGGCGGACGCATGGCGCGGATCTCCGCGGCCACCTGGCCCACCTGCCGCTTGCTGGCGCCGCTGATCGAGATCGCCGTCGGCCGCTCGCACTTGATGTTGATCCCCTCGGGGATCGGGTAGCTGATGTCGTGGCTGTAGCCGAGCTGCAGGTTGAGCGCCTGGCCCTGAACCTGCGCACGGTAGCCCACACCGGTGATCTCCAGGTTCTGGGTGAAACCTTCGGATACGCCGGTGACCATGTTCTGCACCAGCGAACGCATGGTGCCCCACATGGCCCGGGCTTTCTTGGTGTCGTTCAGCGGCTTCACCACGACCTCGCCGTCGGCGACCTTGACGTCGACAAGATCGTTGATCGGCAGGTCGAGCTCACCCAGCTTGCCCTTGGCGAGCACTACCCCGGCCTCGACCTTCACGTCGACACCGTCGGGCACACGCACCGGATTCTTACCTACGCGAGACATCACGCGCTCCCGTTAGAATACGCGGCAGAGGACCTCGCCGCCGACATTGGCGTCGCGGGCCTCCTGGTCGGACATGACGCCCCGCGGGGTCGAGAGGATGGTGATCCCCAGACCGTTGTAGACGCGGGGCAGCTCCTTGATTTTCGAATAGACGCGGCGTCCCGGCCGCGATACGCGCGCAATCTCGCGGATCACCGGTTCGCCCTCGTGGTACTTCAGCTCGATATTCACCTCGCCAATGCCTTCACGCACAGCGTTCACGGTGTATCCGCGGATGAAGCCCTCGCGCTCGAGGACGTCGAGCACGTTGGTGCGCAGCCGCGATGCCGGCGCGACAATGCTGGTCTTGCGGGCGCGCTGACCGTTTCGAATGCGGGTCAGCATATCCCCGAGGGGATCGCTCATCGCCATGTTGCGGGCTCCTTTCCTACCAGCTCGACTTGACCATGCCCGGGATCTGGCCGACCGAGGCCAGTTCGCGCAAAGCCACGCGCGACAGCCGGAATTTCCGATAGACCGCGTTCGACCGTCCGGTCAGCTCGCAGCGGTTGCGCACGCGCACCGGCGAGGCGTTACGCGGCAGCTTCGCCAGCTTCAGGTTCGCCTGGAACCGCTCCTCTGCGGGCAGCGAGCGGTCCCTGGCGATCTTCTTCAGCTCGGCGCGCGTCGCGGCCTTCTGCTGAACCAGACGCTGGCGGCGTTTGTTTTTTTCGATGGCGCTTTTCTTAGCCATGCTGCTTACCCTCTCCTGCCGTTCAATTCTCGCGGAACGGCAAATTGAAACCCTTGAGGAGAGCCTGCGCCTCCTCGTCAGTCTTCGCCGTGGTGCAGATCACGATGTCCATGCCGCGGACCTCGTCGACCTTGTCGTAGTCGATTTCCGGGAAGACGAACTGCTCCTTGACGCCCATGGCGAAGTTGCCGCGCCCGTCGAAGCTATTGGACGACAGGCCGCGGAAATCCCGCGTGCGCGGCAGGGCGATCGTGACCAGCCGGTCGAGGAACTCGTACATCCGCTCGCGCCTCAGCGTCACCTTGCAGCCGACCGGCATTCCCTCGCGCAGCTTGAAGCCGGCGATCGAGCGCTTGGCCCGAGTGATCACCGGCTTCTGGCCAGCGATGCGGGCCAGTTCCTGGGCGGCGTTGTTGACCTTCTTGCTGTCCTGGACAGCCTCGCCCACGCCCATATTGATGACGATCTTCTCCAGCCGCGGAACCTCCATTGGGTTCTTGTAGCCGAACTGCTCCGTCATCGCGGGCCTTATGGTCTGCTCGTATTCCTCTCGCAAGCGGGTAGCCATGACGTCCGCCCTACCTTAACTGTCGATCGTTTCGCCCGAACGCTTCGCCACGCGAAGCTTCCGGCCGTCGTCGTTGACTCGGATGCCCACGCGCGTCGGCTTGCTCGAAGCCGGGTCGATGTGGGCCACGTTGGAGACGTGGATCGGCGCCTCCTTTTCCTCGATGCCGCCGGCGGAGAGCTGGGTCGGTCGCTGATGGCGCTTGACCACGTTGACGCCCTGCACGATCACGCGCGATTCACGCGGAATGACGCGCAGAACCTCGCCCGTCCTGCCCTTATCCTTGCCGGTGAGGACGATGACGCGATCGCCCTTCCTGATTTTAAGTTTGTTCGCCATCACAGCACCTCGGGGGCCAGCGAAATAATCTTCATGAACCGCTTGGCGCGCAGTTCGCGCGTGACCGGCCCGAAGATACGCGTGCCGATCGGCTCGCCCTGCTTGTTGATCAGCACGGCGGCGTTGCCGTCGAAGCGGATCACGCTGCCGTCGGGCCGGCGGATGTCGTTGGCGGTGCGCACGATGACGGCGCGATGCACGTCGCCCTTCTTTACGCGGCCGCGCGGAATGGCCTCTTTCACCGAGACCACCACGATGTCGCCCACGCCCGCGGTCTTGTGATCCGACCCGCCCAGCACCTTGATGCACTGCACGCGGCGCGCACCGGAGTTGTCGGCGACGTCCAGCTGAGTCTGCATCTGGATCATGGCTTTCGCCCTTTCCCTCTAAGACGTCTCGTTCGGATCAGCCGCTCGCTCCCGCTTCGGCCTCGCTGACGACCTCCCAAGACTTCGTCTTGGAGATCGGGCGGGTTTCCCGAATGCGGACGACATCGCCGGTTTTGAAGCGGTTGTCCGCGTCGTGCGCGTGGTACCGCTTGGACCGCTTGATAAACTTCTTGTAGAGCGGGTGCATCACGCGGCGCTCGACCAAGACGGTGACCGTCTTGTCCATCTTGTCGCTGACGACGACACCCTGCAGCACGCGACGGGGCATGGTTGCTTTAACTCCTCGTCAAACCGGTCTTCACGACGCGGATTTCTGTTTCTCGGACAGGATGGTCTTGATGCGCGCGATATCGCGGCGCACCTGGGTCATCCTGGCCGTGTTCTCGAGCTGGCCGCTCGCCTTCTGGAAACGAAGGTTGAAGCGCTCCTTGCGCAGGTCCAGCAGGCTGTCCCTCAACTCGTCGACCGTCTTGGTCCGCAGGTCTTCGGCCTTCATCTTCCTCAGCCCTCCAGACGCGAGACGAATTTGGTCTTCACCGGCAGCTTGGCCGCGGCCAGGCGGAAGGCCTCCTCGGCCACCTCGCGCGGCACGCCGTCGAGCTCGAAGATGATGCGCCCGGGCTTGACACGCGCGGCCCACCATTCCGGCGTGCCCTTGCCCTTGCCCTGCCGCACCTCGGCCGGCTTCTCCGACACCGGCACGTCCGGGAAAACCCGGATCCACAGCTTGCCGACACGGCGCATGTGCCGGGTGATCGCGCGGCGCGCCGCCTCGATCTGGCGCGCGCTCACGCGCGCCGGCTCCAGCGACTTCAGCCCGTAGGATCCGAAGTTCAGCGTGGTCGCCCCTTTGGCGGTGCCGTGAATGCGGCCTTTGTGGGCCTTACGGTATTTCGTGCGCTTCGGCTGGAGCATGGCGCTCGTTCCCTATCCTTCTCTAAGAGCGGTTCCGCCTACTGGCGGCCGCCGCCCTGCATCTCCTGCTGACGCTTGTCCTGGGCCATGGGGTCATGGGCGAGAATCTCGCCCTTGAAGACCCAGACCTTGACCCCGCAGGTGCCATAGGTCGTCTTGGCCGTGGCTTCTCCATAGTCGATGTCGGCGCGCAGGGTGTGCAGCGGCACGCGGCCTTCGCGGTACCACTCCGTGCGCGCGATCTCCGCACCGCCGAGGCGCCCGCCGCAGGTGATGCGGATGCCCTCCGCACCCAGGCGCATGGCGTTCTGCACCGCTCGCTTCATCGCCCGGCGGAACGCAACCCGGCGCTCCAGCTGCTGAGCGATGTTCTCCGCCACCAGGCGGGCCTCGATCTCCGGCTTGCGGATCTCGACGATGTTCAGCTGCACCTCCGAGCCGGTCATCTTCTGCAGGTCGCGGCGCAGCTTTTCGATATCCGCGCCCTTCTTGCCGATCACCACGCCCGGGCGGGCCGAATGGATCGTCACGCGCGCCTTCTTGGCCGGCCGCTCGATGACGATGCGCGATACGCCGGCCTGCTGCAGGCGGTCGCGCAGGTAGTCGCGCAGCCGGATGTCCTCGTGCAGCAGGTCCGCGTAGTCGTCGTCGGCATACCAACGCGAATCCCAGGTGCGGTTGATCCCGACCCGAAGGCCGATCGGATTGACTTTATGACCCATTACGCCGTCTCCTCGCGCTCGCGCACGACAATGGTCAGCCGGCTGAACGGCTTGTTGATTCGACCCACACGGCCACGTGCGCGCGCCCGGAAGCGCTTCATGACCAGGGATTTGCCCACCGAGGCTTCGGAGACGTAGAGGCGGTCCACGTCAAGCTGGTGGTTGTTCTCAGCATTCGCAATGGCCGACTGCAACACCTTCTTCACGTCCGCCGCGATGCGTCGCTTGGAGAACGTGAGATCGTTCAGCGCCTTCTCCGCGCTCTTGCCGCGGATCAACCCGGCCACGAGGTTCAGCTTGCGCGGGCTGACCCGAAGGTTCAGCGCCATCGCTTGTGCCTCGTTCTCGCCCAGCCGCCGTTCCGTTTTCGGCTTGCCCATGGATCAGGTCCTCCTCGCCTTCTTGTCCGCGGCGTGGCCGTGGAAAGTGCGGGTCGGGGCGAATTCGCCGAACTTGTGGCCGACCATGTTCTCGGTCACGAGGACCGGCAGGAACTTGTGGCCGTTGTAGACGCCGAACGTCAGGCCGACGAACTGCGGCATGATGGTGGAGCGCCGCGACCAGGTCTTGATGATCTGGTTGCGGCCGGAACCGCGCGCCGCCTCGGCTTTCTCCAAGAGATAGCCGTCGACGAACGGGCCTTTCCAAACTGAACGCGCCACGATCGCCCTCCTTTAGCTCTTGCGGTGCCGGCTGCGCACGATCAGCGCATCCGAGCCCTTGTTGCTGCGCGTGCGCGCGCCCTTGGTGGGCTTGCCCCACGGCGTCACCGGATGGCGGCCGCCAGAGGTGCGGCCCTCGCCGCCGCCATGCGGGTGGTCGATCGGGTTCATCGCCACGCCGCGCACCGACGGACGCTTGCCCAACCAGCGCTTGCGCCCGGCCTTGCCCAGGTTGATGTTCTGCTGGTCCGGGTTCGACACCGCACCGACGGTCGCCATGCACTCCGCAGGCACCATGCGGACCTCGCCGGAGCCCAGCTTGAGCAGCGCATAGCCCGCGTCGCGGCCGACCAGTTGCACGTAGGAGCCCGCCGCGCGCGCGATCTGCCCGCCCTTGCGCGGCTTCATCTCCACATTGTGGACGATCGTGCCCACCGGGATGGAGCGCAGCGGCATCGCGTTGCCCGGGCGGATATCGACCTTCTCGCCGGCCTCGACCTTGCTGCCCACCGCCAGACGCTGCGGCGCCAGGATGTAGGCGAGCTGGCCGTCTTCGTAGCGGATCAGCGCTATGAACGCCGTGCGGTTTGGATCGTATTCGATACGCTCGACGGTGGCCGCACCCGTCTTGGTGCGCTTGAAGTCCACCAGACGGTAGCGGCGCTTGTGGCCGCCGCCGATGCGGCGCGCCGTGATTCGGCCGTGGTTGTTGCGTCCGCCGGACTTGCTGAGGCCCTCGGTCAGGCTCTTGACCGGCTTGCCCTTCCAGAGGTCCCTCCGGCTGACCAGCACGAGGCCACGGCGGCCCGGCGTTACCGGTTTGAAGCTTTTCAGCGCCATCGCTCTAGATTCCCGTGGTCACGTCGATGTTGTGACCCTCTTCCAGGGTCACGTATGCCTTCTTGACGTCGCTGCGCCGGCCCTTGATGCCGCGGAAACGCTTCACCTTGCCTTTCGTGCGCAGCGTGTTCACCGCCTTGACCTTGACCTTGAACAGGTCCTCGATCGCGGCCTTGATCTCCGGCTTGCTGGCGTCGAGCGGCACCTCGAAGGCGATCTGGTTGTGCTCCGAGGCCAGCGTCGACTTCTCTGTCACCACGGGGCGGCGCACCAGCTCGTACTTGCGCTCCGAGGAGATCTTCGTCTCCTGCGCGCGGATCTGACGGGCTCTGCTCATTTCAGGCGCGCCTCCAGCGCTTCCAATGCGGTCTTCGTCAGCACCAGCGTGTCGTGGCGCAGAATGTCGTAGACGTTGGCGCCCTGGCTGGGCAGCACGTCCACCCGCGGCAGATTGCGCACCGCCAGCTTGAAATTCTCGTCGACCTCGGCGCCATCGATGACCAGCGCCGTGTCCCAGCCCAGGGCCGAAATCTTCTCGGCCAGCGCCTTGGTCTTCGGGCTCTCCGCCGCCGCCTTGTCGAGCACCACGAGCTTGCCTTCCGCCGCCTTGGCCGAGAGCGCCGTCTTCAGGCCCAGCTTGCGGAACTTCTTCGGCAGGTCGAAGGCGTGGTCGCGCGGCGTGGGGCCGAAGGCGCGGCCGCCGCCGCGGAAGATATTCGCCCGCTTCGAGCCGTGGCGCGCGCGCCCCGTGCCCTTCTGGCGGTAGATCTTCGCCGTCGAGCCTCTGACCTCGCCACGGGTCTTGACGCTGTGGGTGCCGGCGCGGCGTTTGGCGAGCTGCCAGTTCACCATGCGCGCCAGCACGTCCTTGCGCGGCTCCAGCCCGAAGATCGAATCGTCAAGATCGATCTCGCCGGCCTTCTTGTTGTCCAGTGTCGTCACCGGGCACTTCATGGGTTACTGGTCCTTCTTCTTCTCGCCGGCGTCCTCATCGGCCGCCTCGTCTGGAGACTCACCGGTCTCCTCGCCGGACTCCTCCGCGGCCTTCTCGGCTTCGGCGTCCTGCGCGCCAGAATCCTCTGCGCCAGAATCTTCTGCGCCAGAATCCTCCGGCGCGCCTTCCTCACCGATCTCCGCGGCTTCCGCGGCCTCGATCTCCGCCAGCTCGCCGGTCGCCTTCGCATCGGCCGGGCGCACGTCCTGCGGCGCCTCGACCTCACCCGAAACCTCGACGGCCTCGCTGGCCTGCTCCAACACGTCGCCGGCTTCCTCGGCCGCTTCGCCACTCTTCACGCCCGCCGGGCGTGGCGCGTCCTCGGGCAGCGGCCGCTTCCTGGCGTCGCGCACCAGCACCCAGCCGCCCTTGCTGCCGGGCACCGAGCCCTGGACGAGAATCAGCCCGCGCGCCTCGTCGGTGGCCACAACCCGCAGGTTCTGCGTTGTCACCCGCGCGTTGCCCAATTGCCCGGCCATCTTCTTGTTCTTGAAGACGCGGCCCGGATCCTGGTTCTGACCCGTGGAGCCGAGCGCCCGGTGCACGCGCGAGGCGCCGTGACTGGCGCGCCCGCCGCCGAAGCCATGGCGCTTCATGGCGCCGGAGAAGCCTTTGCCGATGGTGCTGCCCGTGATGTCCACGAACTGACCGGCCACGAAGTGGCTGGCAACGAGTTCACTGCCCAGTTCGACGAGGTTGTCCGGGCTGACCCGGAACTCCGCCAGCTTGCGCTTGGGTTCCACCTTCGCCTTGGCAAAATGCCCGCGCTGCGGCTTCGTCACGTTCTTGACCTTCGCCTTGCCGGAGCCAAGCTGAACGGCCGCGTAGCCGTCCTTCTCCGCATCCCGGACGGCGACGACCTGGCAGCCGTCGACCTTGAGCACGGTCACGGGAACATGCGCGCCTTCGTCGGTGAAAACGCGGGTCATCCCCAGCTTTTGCGCGATCAGGCCCGTACGCATCGCACTAACCCTTCAACTTGATCTCGACGTCCACGCCGGCGGCCAGGTCGAGCTTCATCAGCGCATCGACGGTCTGCGGCGTGGGATCGACGATGTCGAGCAGACGCTTGTGCGTGCGGATCTCGAACTGTTCGCGGCTCTTCTTGTCGATGTGCGGCGAGCGCAGCACCGTGAACCGCTCGATCCGCGTAGGCAGCGGGATCGGCCCACGCACCTGCGCGCCGGTCCGCTTGGCCGTGCCGACGATCTCCGAGGTGGACTGATCCAGCACCCGGTGATCGAAAGCCTTGAGACGGATCCTGATATTCTGGCTTTCCATCTTCGCCATCCATTGGGCGGCCGGCTTACGGAGGGCAGGTTCCGCATAGGCCGGCGGCCGATTGCACTAATCCGATGCTGCCCTGTTGCTTCGCTCCAACCGCGAGTCAGTCGATGATGGAGGCGACGACGCCGGCGCCCACGGTGCGTCCGCCCTCGCGGATCGCAAAGCGCAGGCCTTCGTCCATGGCGATCGGCGCGATCAGCTCGACCTCCATCGACACGTTGTCGCCCG
>JAWVYK010000123.1:0-8281 GCA_033722755.1 Rhodovibrionaceae bacterium
CTGTGCCGTATCGGGTCGAGTTCCAGCCCCGCCCGGCGCAAAACCTTGTCGTCGTCGGCCGCCCGTGAGGACGCGTTGCCCGCGCGGCGCAGGATCGCCTTCACCCGCTCCACAAGCTCGCGCGGCGAGAAAGGCTTCACCACATAGTCGTCGGCGCCCAGCGTGAATCCGGCCACCCGATCGATCTCGTCCTTCTGCGCCGTCAGGATCAGGATCGGCACGTCGGAAAGACGCCGCAGTTGGCGGCAGACCTCCCAGCCGTCGAACTCCGGCAGCAGCAGGTCCACGATCACCAGCGCCGGCGTATGCCGCTCGGCCGCCTTCAGGCCGGCGGCGCCGTCGGCGGCCGCGATCACCTCGAAGCCGGCACGCTGCAAATAGGTCTCCACCAGCGCGGCAATGTTCCTGTCGTCTTCGACGACGAGGATAGGCCCTTGCTGTGTGCGTCGGTCGCGCTCGGAACTCACCATGGCGGCGGGACTATAAACCAGTGCGGGACTGCCGCGAACATTCTCGGTCTTGGTGCGCGCAGCCCGCGAGACCGTCAGCCGACCGGCGCGATGGTCTGGGCGCTGGGACGGCACAGCTTGAAGGACTCACGCGCCTCCATGCGCTCGGAGAAGGCCGCAAGCTGTGGATAGGGACCGCGCCATTCGAAATCCGGCAGTCTCAAGTCGAGATAGCCCAGGCAGGCGCCCGCCGCAACGTCGGCGACGCTCATCCCCGCGCCGACGAACCAGGTGTTGCTGTCCAGAAAGCCCGCCAGCGCGGCCACGCCGTGTTCGACCTTGCGGCGCTGGCGGGTCATCCAATCCCGGCTTCTCAAGCCCTCCTTGCGGCTCTGCTCGAGGACGATCAGCACCACCGCATCGCAGATGCCGTCGGCCAAAGCCTCGATCTGCCTGGCGCGGATGCGCGCCTGCGGTTCTGCCGGGATGAGTTTCGGTTCCGCCTCCAGCGTGTCGAGGTATTCGAGGATCACGCTGCTGTCGTAGAGGCTCTGCCCGTCGTCCGTCAGCAGGACGGGTATCTTGCCCAGCGGATTGTGATCCGGCGCGGCGCTATCCGGGTTCCAAGGCGTGTCCACCACTTCCTCGAAGGGCAGCGACTTCTCGTGCAGGGCCACGCGGACCTTCCGCGCAAAAGGGCTGGGCGTTGCGATCAGGAGCTTCATGGGAGCCGTTATCCCGGCCATGGTGCTGTCGGGCGGGTCAGTCCTTCTCTGTGGTGGGGTCGATCATCTTCCTGATTTCGGTCACCTTGGTGGCGGGAAACCCGCTCATCTCCGCGTGCTTGTGGATGAGCGATTCGTCCTTGGCCAGATAAACGCAGAAGGTTTTGTCGCCCGCGACGTAAGAGTGGTTCCACTGAATGTCTGGGCCCAGTTCTTTCAAAACACTGTTCGATTTCTGCGCTGCTCCACGCAGCTGCTCCCTCTCGAAGCTTCCGACTTCCGGAATATCGCGCTCAATCACGAACATACGCATTTTTTGCTCTCCCCTTTTTGAATGCGTCAGTGGCGTATCCTATGCCGGTCGCCGGCGGAAACGCCAGCACTTGCACGGGCTTGGCGGGTGTTATCCGTTATGCCTTCGCCGTGGCTCGCTGGCTCCAAGATGGCGTTGCGCTGCTATCGCGGCGGGCGGAGGTTCAATTCCCGCGCCCGGTCGTAGCATGCGCCGCACAGCAGGCTGATCCCGGCGACAGCTTCCGAGCGGTCGTTCCAGCCGCCTTCGGCTTGGCGCACGGTTTCGCAGGAATCGCACCAGGCGTCGGAGCGCGGCTCATCCTCCCGCGCGCAGTGAAAGCCGACCCGCTGGCCGGTGCGCACGCTTTCCAAAAGATGCTGGCAGACGAAAGTCGCCTGTTGGCGGCCATGATTGCAGCAATCAACCCAGTGGTCGTCGTGCATAACCCCCTCCGCGTTGCTTGGCAGGATGCCGCCCGATCATCTGCGCAGGCGAATGGACAGGAACGACCGGAAAGCTATCATGCGCGGGCCTTGGGGCTGCGTAATCAAGTTGTGACACTGGCGATGCAGGAGGGCGGTCATGGGCCGACGCGTCCGACGGGCTTCGGATCGAACGGCATGAGCGATGAAGAGCGCGGGCGCGGCGAGCAAATCCCGGCTCCTGACAAGCAAAGCAAGCAGGACACCCGGCTCAAACGCGGCCTGACCTTGCCGCTCCTCGCGCTTTACGGTCTGGGCACCACGATTGGGGCGGGCATCTTCGTGCTGGTTGGCGAGGTTGCCGGCCTTGCCGGGACGCAGGCGCCGCTCGCGTTTCTGATCGCGGCGCTCATGGCGGCACCCACCGCGCTCAGCTTCGGTGAGCTTGCCGCGCGCTTTCCATTCAGTGCCGGCGAAGCGGTCTACGTGGAAAACGGCCTGCGGCTGAAAGGCCTGCCGCTTTTGGTCGGTCTCATGGTGGCTTTCGCGGGTCTGGTTTCGGCAGCAGCGATTTCGCAGGGCTTTGCCGGATATCTGCGGGTCTTCGTCGAATTGCCCGCTCCAGCCCTGACCGCCGGGCTGATCGTGCTGCTCGCTATCCTCGCCATCTGGGGAATCGTGGAATCGGTGACGCTGGCCGCGATCCTCACCGTGGCCGAGGTGGGCGCCCTCGTGGTTATCATCGCAGCGGGCGTCGACGATCTCGCCGCGCGACCCGAAAAAGTGGCGGAAATGGTCAGCCTGCCGGCAGCTGCCTTACCGGGAATCCTGGCCGGCGGCGTGCTCGCCTTCTACGCCTTCATCGGCTTCGAAGACATGGTCAACGTGGCAGAGGAGGTGCGCGATGTGGAACGCAGCCTGCCCAGGGCGATCATCATCACCCTCATCGTCACGACCCTGCTGTACGTATTGGTCGCGGCGGTGGCCGTGACGGTCGTTGGGTCCGGCGAACTGGCGGGGAGCGAAGCGCCGCTTGCGCTCGTTTTCGAACGCGCGACGGGCCTTGGCTCTGCGCCGATTTCCTTTGTCGCCGTTTTCGCGGTGGTGAACGGGGCGCTGGTGCAGATCATCATGGCTTCGCGCATCTTCTATGGGCTTTCGCGTCTTAGGCATCTGCCGGCTGTACTCGGCAGCGTATGGATGCGTACGCGAACACCCGTGGCAGCCACTCTTCTGGCTGCGGGCATGACCATGCTCTTTGCGCTGACTTTGCCGATCGTGCGGCTGGCGGAGATGACGTCGTTCGTCACCCTCTCGGTCTTCGCGCTGGTCAATGCCGCGCTGGTCTGCCTGAAACGCCGCCACGGTCCACCGCCCGAGGGATTCCGTGTTCCCGTCGCGGTGCCTGTCACCGGCCTGCTGGTCAGCATTTGTTTCGCCGCCTATCAGGTCGGGCTCTGGGCGGGATGGCTGGGACGATCTTGACGCAGGTCATTGGGCCCGGCCCTGCGCGCGGCTAGCTTTGGTCCTGATCGACCCGGAAAAAGCGAGGCGCACCGGTATGGCGGACAAAGCGACGGCGGAAGCGAGACGACTGGCCGCCGACGAGCTCGGCTGGACTTGCGAGCCGGAATCCTTGGAATTCGAGACCAGTGCGGACCTCGAGCCCTTCGACGGATTGCTTGGGCAGGAGCGTGCCGCCGCGGCGATCGAACTGGGTATCGCATTGCGCCGGCCCGGCTACAATCTCTTCGCCGTGGGGCCTCAACGCCTCGGCAAGCACCATCAGGTCCGCAGATTCATCGAACGCAAGGCCGCCGAGGAGTCGGCGCCGCCGGACTGGTGCTACGTGAACAATTTCCGCCAGTCACATGCGCCGAACGCACTCCGCATTCCGACAGGCCGGGGACGCGAGTTCAAGGACGGCTTGGAGCGCCTCGTCGGGGACCTGAAGGAGGCGCTCTCCACGGCCTTCCAAGCCGAGGAATACAGCTCGCGCCGGCAGATGATCGAGCAAGAGTTGAAGGACCGGCAGCAGGAAGCCTTCGGCGAAATCGAAAAAGAAGCAGAGAAGGAGGATATTGCCCTGCTGCGCACGCCGATGGGTTTTACCTTCGCGCCCGTGCGGGAGGGCAAGGTGATCCGTCCCGACGTATACAAGACGCTGCCCGAGGATGAGCGCACGCGCATCGAGGCGCGCAGCCAGGAACTTCAGGAGAAGCTTCGCCAGGCATTGCAGCAAATGCCGAACTGGGTGCGCGAGGCACGGGACAAACTCCGCAAGCTCGATGAGGAAACGGCGCACTACGCCGTCAGCGGCCTGATTGACCGGTTCAAGGACGACTACGCCGACCTGCCGGAGGTTGTTGAGCACCTGGACGCGGAGAAAGCAGACATCGTCGATAACGTGGAAGGCATTCTCCAGGCGCCGCAAGCGCCACGCGATGCGGAGAGCGACAGCCCGGAAAGCTCGCCGGTGCAGCGGCGCTACGGCGTCAACCTCATTGTCGACAACGCCGGGCAGAGCCACGCGCCGGTCGTCTACGAGAGCAATCCGACATACGACCGGCTGGTCGGGCGCGTCGAGCAGCGCGCGGAGATGGGCGCCTTGGTGACTGACTTTCACCTCATTCGCGCAGGCGCCCTGCACCGGGCCAACGGGGGCTATCTCATTATCGATGCGCGTCGCCTCCTGACGTCCCCGATGGCTTACGAGGGCCTGAAGCAGGCACTGCGCTCTTCAGAGATCAGGATCGAGCCCTTGGCCCACAGGCTGGGAATGCTGACCACCGTCACCCTGCAACCGGAGCCGATCGCCCTCGACGTGAAGATCGTCCTGATCGGCGAGCGGATGATCTATTATCTGCTCTCCGAACTCGATCCGGATCTCAGGGAACTTTTCAAGGTTCTGGTCGATTTCGACGAGACGGTCGAGCGCGAGGCGCGCAGCCTTGGCGATTACGCACGGCTCATCGCCGGAATGATCGCAAACGACGGCCTACGACCCTTCGACCGTGCGGCCATGTCACGGGTCCTGGAGCACAGCGCCCGGCTGTCTGGAGAGTCGAGCAAGCTGTCCACGGAGGTCGAGACGCTGTGCGACGTATTGCGTGAGGCGGATTACCACGCGCGAAAAAACGACCGCAGCACAGTCGGGCGAGAGGATGTGCAAACGGCTCTGGACGGGCGCGAATACCGGGTCGACCGTCTGCGCGCGCGCATTCAGGAAGAAATCCGCAAGCACACCCTGCTCGTCGATACCGAGGGCCGTGCGGTTGGACAAGTCAACGGGCTGTCGGTGCTGCAGATGGGCGGCTTCGCCTTCGGCAGGCCGAGCCGTATCACCGCCCGCGTGCGTCTCGGCCGTGGCGAGGTCGTCGATATCGAGCGCGAGGTCAAGCTCGGCGGACCGACCCATTCCAAGGGCGTTCTCATCCTTGCCGGGTTCCTCGGCGGCCGCTTTGCCGCGGAGACGCCGCTGTCGCTGTCCGCGAGCCTTGTCTTCGAGCAATCTTACGGCGGGGTAGAGGGCGACAGCGCCTCTATGGCCGAGCTCTGCGCGCTGCTTTCCGCCATTGCCGATGTGCCGGTCAGGCAGGATCTTGCGATCACCGGCTCGATGAACCAGAACGGCGCGGCGCAGGCCATCGGCGGTGTGAACGAGAAAATCGAGGGTTTTTTCGATCTGTGCGCGGCGCGCGGCCTGAACGGCCGGCAAGGCGTGATCATCCCCCAGGCCAATGTGCGCCATCTGATGCTGGCCGACCGGGTGCGGAAGGCCGTGGACGCCGAGGAGTTCCACGTCTATTCGGTGGCCCACGTAGATGAGGCCGCCGCCTTGCTGACCGGCCTGCCGGCGGGCGCGCGCGACGATGAGGGGAAATTCGCCGCCGGCAGTTTGAACGCGCAGGTGGCCGAACGTCTGCGCCGTCTGGCCGAGCGCCGACAGGCTTTCGCGTCTGCGGAAGGCAGTGGGGCGGGCACTGGGCAGGGCGCGGGCTGATGAGCGTTAGCCTCCGCACCAAACGAATAATCGCCGCCGTCGAGGCCGACGACGACGACAATGTGCTGGGACTCGCGGATCTGCTGTCGGCGACGCTGAATGCCGAGATTCTGGGCCTCTACGTCGAGGACGAGGAGTTGATGGATGCAGCCGCGCTGCCTTTTACCCGCGCGGTCGCATTTGGCAGCGGCGAAATTCGGATGTTCGAGCCCGCCGAACTCGAGCAGGCCTTCCGCGCCGGTGCGGATCGCCTGCGCCGACGTCTTGGAGACCGGCGCCTTGGAGACCGGCGCCTTGGAGAATCGAGAAGGCGCGCGCGCGCGTCCTGGTCGCTGGAAGTGGTGCGCGGCGCCGGAGGCTTGGCCGCATTGGAGCGGGCCAGCGAGAGCGACCTGCTGATCCTGACCCGGAAGCGCCGGCAACCGCCGTTGAGGCTGGCCCACGGATCCATGCGTTGTTCCATAGCGCTGGTGCCGGCAGAGCGAAAACGGGCTGCGGCAACCGCCGGGAGCGTGGCCGTATTCTACACCGGCGATGCCCGCATACTGCGCTTCGCCGCCGATCTGGCGAAGGCGCTGGACGCGGAGCTCCGCATTCTGGTGGTGGGCAAGGAAGCCGGGCCGGCCGCGAGCTTGGTGCGCCGTGCGCGCGCCTGGCTGCGAAGAAATGCGGTCGTCGCCGAAGTCAGCAAGTCCTCGGTTGCCACGGCGCGCGATTATCTGTCCCGCCAGGAGGGCGGAATTTTGGTCTCTGCGCTTCCCGGCGAGGATGAGACCACGGAGCTGGAAAGCTTAGTAAACGGCCTGGAATCCTGGGCGCTCGTGCTGCTGCGCGCGTACGCAGTGTCGCCCGCGGGCGTCGACGGCGTCTCGCACAAGGGCTTTGCCTTTCCCGCGTTGGCGATTAAGCATAAGGGGCGAAGTTCGCCCGGCGACGGATGTAGCCGCTGGCGCGAATGGGCGCAGGTGTATGAGGCGAATGCGGGCCGATGGGGGATGACAGCAAGAACGCGGTGCGTGTCGCGGTGATCGGTGTCGGCCACTTCGGCCGCCTGCACGCACGCAAACTCGCCAACATGCCCGGGGTGAATCTCGTCGCCATTGCCGATGCAGATGGCGCACGCGCCGAAAGTCTGGCCGAGGAGCTTGGCGTCGATGCGGTTGACGACTATCGCGCGCTCGAGAAACGCGTCGATGCCGTAAGCGTGGCCGTGACGACGGCGGCGCACCACGAGGTGGCGGCGTTTTTTCTCGACGCCGGCGCCGACGTCTTCGTCGAAAAGCCGATCGCCGCTACGCTGCAGCAGGCCGACGACCTGATCGCGAAAGCGCGCAAGAGTAAGGCGATCCTGCAGGTCGGTCACATCGAGCGTTTCGGCGGCCTCTACAACGCCTTGCGCGAGGCCATTCACCAGCCGCTCTTCATCGAGGCGGTCCGCATTTCCCCCTTTGCCGAACGCGGCACCGACATCAGCGTCGTGCTGGACGTGATGATCCACGACATCGACCTTATTCTGGGTCTTGCCGGCGCCGGGCTGCAGTCGGCCGAGGCGGTGGGCGGCCCGGTCTTCTCGGCCAACGACGATATTGCCAACGCGCGCCTGATGTTCGCGAACGGCTGCGTGGCCAACCTGACGGCGAGCCGCATCAGCCTGAAGAAGGAACGTCGGATGCGCTTTTTCCAGAACGATTCCTATGTGGCGGTGGACTTCGACCACAAATCGCTGCGCATCGTCCGGCGCGACGATAACAGCAACACCGGCGGCCTGCCGGTGGACTTCCAGGATGTGCAGATTTCCGACAGCGATGCCCTTTATGAGGAACTGGAGAGCTTCCTGGCGTGCGTGCGCGAGCGCGGCGCCCCGGCCGTCAGCGGCCAGGCCGGCCGGGAGGCGCTGGCCGCGGCGATCATGATTGCCGAAAGCCTGCAGGCGCATCACGATCTGCTTCGCAAATCCGGACTGATCCACGACTAACCGCACGCCCGCCAGCGGGAGGCGGTTCACTCGGGCCGACAGGAGCGCCTTCTCATATGATTCCCCTGGTCGACATGAACGCCGTGGTCGCTGCGCTCGGCAGCAGACTGGCGGCGCGCATCGACGGGGTCATGGCGGGCGGGCGTTTCATCCTTGGCCCGGAGGTGGCCGAATTCGAGGCCACGCTCGCCGCTTGGGCTGGGACGCCGACGGCCGTGGGCGTTGCCAGCGGGACCGACGCTCTGGTCTTAGCCTTGAAGCTGCGCGGTGTCGGGCCGGGCGACGCCGTCTTCGTGCCGAGCTTCACCTTCGCCGCAACCGCCGAAGCAGTGGCGCTGGTCGGCGCCATGCCGGTCTTTGTCGAGGTGCGAGCGGACACTTTCAACCTCGACCCGGAGCGGCTCGCCGCGGC
>JAWVYK010000124.1:0-8247 GCA_033722755.1 Rhodovibrionaceae bacterium
GGCCGAGCTCGAGGCCGCCGAGGAGCAGCAGGAGCAGGTGATCGAGGAGATCATCGCCGAGGAGGAAGCCGAAGAAGAGGCCAAGGCAGAGACCGAGGAAAAGACCGGGGAAGAGACTGGGGAAGAGACTGGGGACGAGTCCGGGGAAGAGTCCGATAAGGCGGCCGCGGAAACTGCGGAGGAACCTGCCGCCGAGGATGAGAGCACCCAGGATGAGGCCGGGAAGAAGGCCACGGACGCCTAAATACGGGCATTCGTTGCAATAACACGCGCCTGACGGCTTGTTCCGCCAGTGTGACAGGGCCGCCTTTGCCGTTATGGAAAGGCGGCCTTTTGTCTGCCTGCGAGGCCGGGCGACCTCGAACCGGTCGCAAAATCTGGACAGCCGCGCAACTTCACGCTTACCTTTGACGTTTAACGGTATAGGGCCCGGCAGCAATTCAACGCGCAAGCAGCGCGCAGCTGCGAGAAGGGAGGATGGCCATGGCCAGTCTTACATCTTCTCTTTTCAACATCATCATCAAGACGGGCAGCCTTACTGTTGCCCATACAGACGGAACCACGCGCACGTACGGCGACGGCGGCGATCCAAAGGTTGCCATAGCGCTGCACGGCAAATCCGTCGAGACGTCCCTTGCTCTCAATCCAAAGCTTCGTATCGGTGAAGCCTATATGGATGGTCGGTTGACCATCGAGGACGGCTCTCTCTACGACTTCATCGATCTCTGCGCGTTGAACGTGCAAAACCTTGAGCGGCACGGTGCCTATGCCACCGTGGAATGGCTGGGCGCCTGGCTACGCTACCTGCGCAGCTTCAATCCGCTGGAGCGCGCGCAGAAAAACGTCGCACATCATTACGACCTGTCCGGCTCACTGTACGACCTCTTCCTCGACGAGGACCGGCAATACTCCTGTGCGTATTTCCGCGACAACAGCGTTGATCTGGAAACTGCTCAGAGAGACAAGAAGCTACACATCGCCGCCAAGCTTCGGCTCGAGCGGCCGGGGCTGCGGGTCCTCGATATCGGCTGCGGGTGGGGCGGCATGGCTTTGACCCTTGCCCGGGAAAGCGAGGCCGAGGTCGTCGGCATCACGCTGTCGCGCGAGCAGCTGAAGGTCGCGCAGGCGCGCGCGCAGGAGGCTGGACTTTCCGACCGTGTCGAGTTTCGCCTGCAGGACTATCGCGAGGTTTCCGAGCAGTTCGACCGCGTGGTCTCGGTGGGCATGTTCGAGCATGTTGGCCTGGCGCACTACGGCGTATTCTTCAACAAGGTCCGCGACCTGCTGACCGAGGACGGGGTGGCGCTGCTGCATTCCATCGGCACCATGTATCCGCCGAGTGGGACCAACCCGTGGCTGCGCAAGTATATATTCCCGGGCGGCTACACGCCGTCGCTTTCCGAGGTGATGCCCGCGGTCGAGCGCGCCGGCCTGTGGTCGACGGACATAGAGATCCTGCGTCTGCACTATGCCGAGACGCTGCGACACTGGCGCCAACGTTTCGAGGCCAACCGGGACAAGGCGAAGGACCTGTTCGACGAGCGGTTCTGCCGCATGTGGGAGTTCTACCTGGCCGCCTGTGAAATTTCATTCCGGCGGATGGGGCAGATGGTCTTTCAGCTTCAGATGACGCGCCGCCAGGATGCCGTGCCGCTAACCCGCGACTACATCACGGACTGGGAGCGCGAACGCCTTCCGGACCGCTCCAAAAAAGCGGAGGCTGCGGAATAGCGCCGATCCCGGTCGCGCCCCGAGTCGCGGCAACGCGCGCCTCCGCTCAGCCGTGCAAAACCGCCAATTTTCAGCCGCTTGCACCCTCGGCTTAAATGTCTGCTAAAATGCGGCATCTGCCGCGCAGACGACCCAAGTTATCCCCGGGATTCAGCCTATCCCCGTTTTCTTGGCGTGGCCCTGCGCAGCGTGCCTCACTAGTGTGGCGCCACCATGGATCAGAGCCCATACAGCAACGTCGCGACCCTGACCGGTGGCGACGACGGAACAAGCCACCGCAGCCCGCCGGCCAATCTCGAAGCCGAGCAGGCGCTGCTGGCCGCCATCCTTTCCAACAACTACGCCTACGAGAAGGTCAGCGACTTCCTACTGCCGGAGCACTTCGCCGACGCCGCGCACGGGCGCATTTACGCCGCTTGCGGCAAGCTGGTGGAACGCGGCCAAATCGCCAACGCGGTGACGCTCAAGAACGTCTTCGAGGCCGACGGAGAATTGTCGGAGGTCGGCGGCTGGAAATATCTGGCGGAACTCGAACGGGCGGAAATCCCGATTATCAACGTCCTGCAGTATGCCCAGGTCGTGTACGACCTTTTCATGCGCAGGGCGCTGATCGACCTCGGCCAGGACGTGGTCAACGACGCCTACGACCACGACCTCGAACGTTCGGCGAGCCATCAGATCGAAGCTGCCGAAGAGCGGCTCTACGCCATGGCGGAACCCGGCAAGAGCGACGGCGGCTTCCGCAGCTTCTCCGAGGCGCTCACGGTGGCCATCGAGATGGCGGAGGCCGCGCACCGGCGCGACGGGGCGCTGGCGGGCGTCGCGTCCGGATTCATGGACCTGGATGAAAAGCTGGGCGGCCTGCATCCCAGCGATCTGCTGATCCTTGCCGGACGCCCAGGCATGGGCAAGACGGCCCTTGCCACGAATGTCGCCTTCAACGCCGCCAAGCTGCATGCCGACAGCGGCGGCGACGAGGGCGCGGTGGTCGGCATCTTCTCCCTGGAGATGTCGGCCGAGCAGCTGGCTACCCGCATTCTATCCGAGCGCACCGACGTGCCTTCCGAGAAAATTCGCAACGGCACGCTGGGCCACGACGATTTCGAGAAGGTCCTGGAAGCCTCGTACGAATTGGAGCGCCTGCCGCTGCACATCGACGACACGCCGGCCATTTCCGTGGGGCAGTTGCGCACGCGGGCGCGCCGATTGAAACGCACCAAGGGGCTATCGCTGTTGATCGTCGACTATCTGCAGCTCATGCGCCCCACCGCAGGACGCGCCCCGGAGAACCGGGTGCAGGAGATCTCCGACATTTCGCGCGGACTGAAGGCCATCGCAAAGGAACTCAACGTGCCCGTCGTCGCGCTTTCGCAGTTGAGCCGCGCGGTGGAGCAGCGCGAGGACAAGCGCCCGCAACTGGCCGACCTGCGTGAATCCGGTTCCATCGAACAGGACGCCGACGTCGTCATGTTCGTCTACCGGGAGGAGTACTATCTGCAAAAGGCCGAGCCGACACGTCGGCCCGAGGAAACGGACGAGAAATACAACGACCGCTTCGAACGCTGGCGCGAACGCTGCGAGGACGCCTATGGCCGTGCAGAGGTGATCATCGCCAAGCAGCGGCACGGCCCGACCGGCACGATCCGCCTGCACTTCTCCGGCGCCACGACGCGGTTCAGCAATTACCAGCCCGAAGACCACCTGCCGGAGCAACAGTACTGACGGGTACGAAGCCGCCTGCAGATGCCGGACCTATTTCCGCCGAAGCAGCGCGCACCGGCGGGCCACCCGGCGTCGGCTGCCATCTGACCATCGACCTGGACGCGCTGGCGGAAAACTATCGGATCCTCTGCGGAGCCCTGAACGGGGTGGCCTGCGCGGCGGTGGTCAAGGCGGACGGCTACGGGCTCGGCGCGCGCAGGGTGATACCGGCTCTCGCCGGCGCGGGCGCGCGTTTCTTCTTTGTGGCCCAACTGCACGAAGCCATCGAGGCCAAGGCCTGCCTGTCCGGGGTCGTCGGGCACGATGTGGCCGTCCTCAACGGCTTGCAGCCGGGCACCGAACGCGGCTTCGCCGACCACGGCATTCTCCCGGTTCTCAATACTCTGGAAGAGATCGACCGGTGGAGTGCCTTCGCCAGAAGCCTCGAACGGCCGCTTCCGGCAGTGCTCCATATCGACACGGGCATGAGTCGCCTGGGGCTGCCGGATGACGAACTGGATATCCTGGCAGAGGACCGGGGCCGGCTGGCGGGCATCGAGCTGCGCTCGGTCATGAGCCATCTGGCCTGTGCCGAAAGCCCCGAGCATCCGCTCAATGCCGCGCAATTGCGGGCCTTCGAGGCCGCCCGGTCCCGCCTGCCAAAGGCGCCCGCCTGCCTCGCCAATTCGTCCGGCATCTTCCTGGGGCCTGCCTACCACTTCGACTTGGGCCGGCCCGGAGTCGCCCTCTATGGTGTGAACCCGACCCCGGGCAGGCCAACGCCCATGCGCCAAGTTGTTGAATTACAGGGAGAAATCCTGCAAGTTCGTAGAATTGACGCTCCCACGGCCGTTGGCTATGGTGCCACCTACCGTGCCGAAGGGCCGATGCGTGTGGCCACGGTTGCGGCCGGCTATGCCGACGGGTACCTGCGCTCACTGTCCAACAGGGGAACGGCTCGCATCGCCGGGCAGCAGGTTGCGGTAGTGGGGCGGGTGTCAATGGATCTCATCACCTTGGATGTGACGGCAGTGCCGGAGTCCGCGGCTCGCCCGGGCGCGCGCGTCGAACTGATCGGGCCGGGCCACGACGTCGACGCGATCGCGGCGGAGGCGGGAACCATCGGCTATGAGATACTGACGTCCCTGGGGCGCCGGTATCATAGAGAATATCTCGGCGGGCGGGACTGAGCCCATGCCCGTTCTCCAACCGCTCGGCCGCGCGTTTCTAGCCTTCCTGGAGGCCACGGGGCGGCTGTCGATCTTCACCTTCTCGGCTGTCAGCCACTGCATACGTCCGCCGATTTATCCGCGGCTGATCGCCCGGCAGATGATCGAAATCGGCTATTACTCGCTGCCCGTGGTCGGCCTGACGGCGATTTTCACAGGCATGGTCCTGGCACTGCAAAGCTACACCGGCTTTGCCCGCTTCTCTGCGGAAAGCGCCATCCCGCAGGTGGTGGTGGTCTCGATCACGCGCGAGCTGGGCCCGGTGCTGGCCGGGCTCATGGTCGCCGGTCGCATCGGCGCGGCCATGGCTGCGGAGATCGGCACCATGCGGGTCACCGAGCAGATCGACGCTCTGACCACGCTTGCCACCAATCCCTTCAAGTATCTGGTGGCACCGCGCCTGATCGCCGGCACCGCGATGCTGCCGCTGCTGGTGCTCGTCGCCGATGTGATCGGCGTTTTCGGCGGCTACCTGATCGCCGGCACAAAGCTGGGCTTCAATCCGGCCACCTACCTGAAGAACACAGTCAATTTCCTGGAGACCATGGACGTGGTCTCCGGTCTCGTGAAGGCCGCCGTCTTCGGCTTCTTGATCACCCTGATGGGCTGCTATCACGGCTACCAGTCGCGCGGCGGCGCACAAGGCGTCGGCCAGGCGACCACGAACGCCGTGGTCTCCGCCTCCATCCTCATTCTCAGCTTCAACTACATCATAACCGAGCTGTTTTTCGCACGATGAGCACGCCCAAGATCGAGATTCGCGGTCTGCACAAGCGCTTCGGCAACAACGTCGTGCTCGACGGCGTCGATCTGGAGATCGGCGAAGGCGAATCGCTCGTGGTCATCGGCGCCTCGGGCTCCGGCAAGTCGGTGCTCCTGAAGTGTATCCTCGGGCTGCTGCATCCCGAAGGCGGCAGCATCCGCGTGGACGGCACGGAAGTCGTGGGCCTCAAGGGCCCCGACCTCGACGAGGTTCGTCAGAAGATCGGCATGCTGTTCCAGAACGCGGCGCTCTTCGATTCCCTCCCCGTCTGGCACAACGTCGCCTTCGGGCTCATCGAAGGCCAGGGGCGAAGCTTGCCGGAAGCCAAGGACATCGCCATGGCGAGGCTGGCAGACGTCGGTCTCAGCGAGGACGTGGCGCAGCTCTTTCCCGCGGAACTCTCGGGCGGCATGAAAAAGCGCGTCGGGCTGGCCCGTGCCATTGCAACACGGCCGGAAATCATCTTCTTCGACGAGCCGACCACCGGTCTCGATCCCATCATGGGAGCGGTGATCGACAATCTGATCGTCAAGTGCGTGCACGAGTTGGGCGCGACGGCGCTTTCGATCACGCACGACATGTCGAGCGCGCGGCGGATTTCCCATCGCATGGCCATGCTCTACAAAGGCAAGGTCATATGGGACGGTCCGACGAAAGAGATCGAGTCGTCCGGCAATCCCTATGTCGAGCAATTCATTACTGGCAGTTCCGAGGGGCCGATCAAAATGCAAGTGCAGGACCACTTCGGCTGACCCGGACGACGCTCGCGAAAGAATCAAGGAAACGTCCGTTCCCGTGGCTAAGGCAACCAACAGCTTCGTCTGCCAGTCCTGCGGCGCGGTCTCTGCGAAGTGGGCGGGCCGGTGCGAAGCCTGCGGCGAGTGGAACACGCTGGTCGAGGAAGCGCCGCGCGAGGCCGCGCCCGGCGGCCTGGACCGCAAGGGCAAGCGAGGCCGGGCGCGTGCTGTGGAATTCGTCGGACTCGCCGGCACGTCCGAACCGCAGGCGCGCCTTGCAACGGGAATCGCCGAATTCGACAGGGTCTTGGGCGGCGGCCTGGTGCCCGGCTCGGCCGTGCTGGTCGGCGGCGACCCAGGCATCGGCAAGTCAACGCTGCTCACGCAGGCCGCAGCCGCGCTGGGCGCGGGACAGGGCGGCGTCGTTCGCCCGGTGGCCTATGTGTCCGGAGAGGAAGCGGTGGAACAGGTCCGCCTGCGCGCGCGACGCCTGCGGCTTCCCGAGGCGGAGCTTCAACTGGCCGCGGCCACTTCGGTCCGCGACATCGCCGCCGCGCTGGACCGGCCGGATGCGCCTGCTGTCGTGATCGTCGATTCGATCCAGACCATGTATGTCGATGCCCTGGAATCCGCGCCCGGCACGGTTGCCCAGGTGCGGGCCAGCGCGCAGGAACTGATTCGCCTGGCCAAGGCGCGCGGCTTCGTCCTCGTGCTGGTCGGCCACGTAACGAAGGAAGGCTTGATCGCCGGGCCGAAGGTGCTGGAGCACATGGTCGATACCGTCCTCACCTTCGAGGGTGAGCGCGGCCACCAGTTTCGCATCCTGCGCAGCGTGAAGAACCGTTTCGGGCCCACCGACGAGATCGGCGTCTTCGAAATGACCGACGGCGGACTGATGGAAGTGCCCAATCCCTCCGCCCTGTTCCTCGCCGAGCGCCGCGGCAACGTCTCGGGTGCGGCGGTGTTCGCGGGCATCGAGGGCACGCGTCCGGTTCTGGTGGAAATACAGGCGCTGGTCTCGCCCTCGCCGCTCGGCACGCCACGGCGAGCCGTCGTTGGCTGGGACGGCAACCGGCTCTCGATGATTCTTGCGGTTCTGGAGGCGCGATGCGGCCTTTCCCTTGGCGGACGAGACGTCTATCTGAATGTGGCCGGCGGGCTTCGGATCGCGGAGCCTGCGGCTGACCTTGCGGTGGCTGCCGCCCTGATTTCGGCGGTAAGCGACGTACCGGTGCCGGAGGAAACGGTGATCTTCGGGGAAATCGGCCTATCCGGCGAGGTGCGCGCCGTCAGCCAGAGAGAACTGCGGCTGAAGGAGGCCGCAAAGCTCGGATTCACGATGGCCTATGCGCCCAAGGCCCGCGCCGGCCGGCGCGAGCGCGCAACGGGCTCGGAGATCCGCTTGACCGAGGTCGGGCATCTGACGGACCTTCTGGCCGAGTTTGCGAAGCCGGACGGCCGCGAAGCCGCCGGCAGGATCGCCAAGCTCTAACTCGCATACGCTAAGCGGCCGCCGCCGACCGCACCACGGGGAACGAGGCAACCGGACGCAAAATGGACAGTCTGCCGATCAACGTCACCGACCTCGCGATCGTTGCGATTCTCGTGCTTTCGGCGGCCATCGCCGTAGTTCGGGGCTTCTCCCACGAGGCGCTGTCGGTCGGCGCCTGGGTCGGCGCGGCGGTGGCGACGCTCTACGCCTTTCCCTATGCCAGCCCCTACACGCGCCAGATCATCTCCATTGAACTCATTGCCGACATCGTCACCGGTGTCGTCGTCTTTCTGGTGGTGCTGATCGCGCTGGCCATTGTCTCGCGCCTGCTGGCCAGACAGGTCCAGCGTTCCAGTCTCAGTCCGCTCGACCGCTCGCTTGGGCTGGTTTTCGGGCTGGTGCGCGGAGTCGTGATCGTGGTTCTGGTCTGGATGCTCATGTCCTGGGCGGTGCCGGTAAAAGAACGTCCGTCGTGGTTGCAAGACGCAAGATCGCGCCCACTTCTGGACCACATGACGCAGATGGCATGGCGCCTGGTCCCCGAGGACCTGCAAAGAGAGGGAGAATCGGCGGTTGACCAGGCCACGGAGGACC
>JAWVYK010000125.1:0-8179 GCA_033722755.1 Rhodovibrionaceae bacterium
ATCAGGTTGTGGAGTATGCCTTCCCGCAGGCCCCGGTCCGCGACCCTGAGGCGCCCGACCGGCCAGGTCCGGCAGAGCGCCTCCAGGATGGCGCACCCGGCCACGACGAGGTCCGCACGCTCGCGCCCTATGCATGGGTGTCCGGCGCGCTCGTCGTAGCTCATGGCGGCGATCCGCTCCGAGACCTCGCGCACCGTATCGAAGCCCATGTAGCAGCCGTCGACGGCCGCGCGGTCGTAGCGCGGCAAGTCCTGGTGCACGCCGGCCAGCGTCGTCACCGTGCCCGAGGTTCCCAGCATTTGGATGCGCCCGCGCTCCAGCGCGCGACGCAGGCCATGCTCCAGCTCGAAGGGCTGGATGGCGGCATGCATCTCTTCGACCATCGCCTCGTAAACCTCGGGCGTCACGCTGTGCCCGCCATAATGCTCGGCCAGGGTCACGACGCCCTTGGGTACCGAATGCCAAGCAATCAGCCGCGCCTCCTCGGCCAGCAACCGCGACTTCTCGTCCACGCCCCGGCCCTCCGCCGCCATTGGAATTTCCAGCCAGGAGAGCTCTGTGCTGCCGCCGCCGATGTCGAAGACAAGCGCGTGGCGGATCGTCGGATCGAGCAACTGAGCGCAGCCGTGCAGCGCCAGTCGGGCTTCTTCGTTGGAGGAGATGATCTCGAGCTGGATGCCGGTCTCGGCGTAGACGCGGTGCAGGAACTGCGTGCAGTTTTCCGCCCGCCGGCAGGCCTCGGTCGCCACCGCCCGCATCCGGGTCACGTGACGCCGCCGGGTCTTCGAGGCGCAAATTCGCAGCGCATCGACGGTGCGCTTCATGGCGGATTCGGACAAGCGGCCGTTGCGCGACAGCCCCTCGCCCAGGCGCACGATGCGCGAGAAGGCGTCGATGACCCGAAAGCCGTCGTCCGTGGGCTGCGCAACCAAAAGCCGGCAGTTGTTCGTGCCGAGGTCGACCGCGGCGTAGACGCCGTTGCGCCCCCTGTCCTGCCTGCTGTGCGTACCGCGATAGCGCGTATCCTGCCGCCGCTTGCCCTCCTCGCCGTCGGGGGCGGAACGCTGCAGCGCGCCTCTGCCTGACGGCTTCTCTCGGATCGGGCTGCAGCGGGACACGGGACCTCCCGGACGGGTTGGAAAAGGCGGGGCTGTGCGGCCCCGGGATTCTTAACGTGGGTGAAAAAGTCTAACGCCAAGCCCTGGCCCGCGCCAAGGGTACACCCCCGCAGGTGCAATAAAAGCATCCGCTGAAGTATGCGCCGCACGGCCAGGAGCTTATCGCCGGCAGGGTTGAAACCGGGCCTGCGGGGGGACTATCTATTGCACCGGAAAGGCGGTCGCGCTATGAACTGCGCCCGCGGCCGGGCCGCCTTGCGGATGCCGGCGCAAGATCCCTGCTGGGGGATAGTTTAGCGGTAGAACACCGGACTCTGACTCCGGGAGCCCTGGTTCGAATCCAGGTCCCCCAGCCACCTCGAGACTCCACGTCAACACCGATGCCGCTCCGCGCAGCGGGTCTCACGCCAGTCCGGCGCCGCGGGCCAGGAAGAACGCGCCCGTGGCCGCCATGGCCAGCGAACCGACCTGCGGCACGAGGCGTCCATTGCCGACGCGCACCACCTTCTCCAGCAGGACGAACGCGGTGAGCACGGCAACCCACAATAGATTCATGACGCCAAGGGTGAAGAGCAGCGCCATCAGCACCCAGCAGCAGCCCAGGCAATAGGCGCCGTGCTCCACGCCCATGCGCAGCGGTCCGAAGCGGCCCTTGCGCCAGTGGTGCGAGATGAAGTGCAGCGGCGACTGGCAGTGCCGCAGGCAGGCGTTCTTCAGCGGACTGAGCTGGTAGACGCCGGCGGCGATGAAGAGCGCCCCCGCGAACCACGCACTGGCGCTTTCCATCATCGGCGTCAACAGCGCGGCCTCCGTCAGGCCCCACTGGATGCCGGCGGCAAGCAGGCTGAAGACAGCCCATGCCAGCAGATATCCCAGCGTGAACAGCGTGGTCGAAATGTAGGGCGCCTTGTGCGACTGCTTTCGCTGAATGCGCGCGTAGATCAGGATCATCGGCGCCGCACTCGGCACCATCATGCCAACCATCATGATCGCCCACATGACGAACATCGCCAGGAAGTAGGACAGGTCCCAGGGCTGGGCGCGCATGCTGGTCATGCCCGCCATGCCGTCCATCCCCAGGGCCATGTCGATCAAATACCACCAGCACAGCGCCGCTATGGCCGCCAGCGACGCAAGGACGATGAGCCTGTCGCGCCGCGCGACGGCCTCGATTGCCGAAAGGGTATCCGTGACGGTCTTCATCGACACCACGCCGCCGTGCTGGAGGTCATCGCCAATTCAGGCGTGCGCCGGTCCCTGCCCCGTCCAGTCGAGGCGCGCGACGTGCGCATGCGATTTCTCAAATTTGAGCTCGATGGTCGAATCCGATCCCGTCTGCGTCGTGCCGCTGGCGTATTCGGCCGTATGGTATTCGAAGCCATGCGGCAGCGTCACCTGGGCGCGGTGGATGTTATCGGTCACCGGGTTGCGGATCGGCTCCATGCGCGTGTCGATGATGCCGGGCACATGCAGGCTGCCCTCGCGGCCTTCCGGGTTCACTTCGATTTCGATCGGCTTCACGATGGGGTCGTGATAGGTGTCGACGACGTTGGTGAAGACGTTGAAGATGATGGCGCCCGGCTCCGTCTCCTCGCCATTGAACAGCGCCTCGACGGCCTTGCGCTGGTCTTCGCTGGCGTTCTCGTCAATTACGAGCTGCGCCTCGCCGCCGCCTTCGTGAATGGCCCCCGGCCAGGCCCAGAGGCCGACGAACTTCACGCCCGCCATGTCTGTCTCGCCCCAATGGCCTTCGTCGATGCGGTAACCCGCAGCGGCGCGGCAATCGCCATAGGTGGGCAGCGCATTGAACTGGCAGGGACAGCCATACGCGCAATTGCAGCTTACGATTTCGGTGATCTTCAAGTGCCAGTCGACTCCGGACATTGCCGCCTCCTTCTCGTGTGCGCTCGGAGGGCCCGGACTACCGCCGGGTGGGTCCCTTGGGAGCGTGTGATGTTGTTGCCGGGCTTGCCCGCCCGGTTCGTCACAGCTTTGCCCACCCTCTGGATCAGTTGCCGAACGCCAATCGATCAAGGTCCGCGCGCCCGGCAGCCACTTGCGAAATTAACATGCCTAAATCGCGAATAGAAACATAAGTTAATTCGCGGTATAGATTAGAAATAGATAATACGCATCGCTCGCGAAGCCGCACTGCCTTTCGGCCGAGCGCGGCCAACTGCGTGTCGCACCATTCTTTCGGCTTGTGTATTGTCTCGTACGCAAGTTCCATAGCGGACAAAAGAACAGCGCCCTGCGGAGACCACCCCTTGCAGCCTCTGCCTCAAGACATCGACCTGGATGGAGACCTGCTCCAAGTCAGGGACCTTGCGTTAGAGTTCAGCCTGCACGGCCACCAGGTTCCCGTGCTGCACGGCGTGAATTTCCGGGTGCGGCCCGGCTCGACGGTCGCGCTCGTGGGCGAATCCGGATCCGGCAAGTCGGTCACCGCCCAGGCCATCCTGGGCATCCTGCCAAAGAGCGCGCAGGTGACGCGGGGCGAAATTCTTCTCGACCAGCCGGGCGAGGAAGAACCGCTCGACCTGCTGCGGCTGCGCCCCGACGGCGAGCGCATGCGCCACATCCGGGGCGGGCGCATCTCCATGATCTTTCAGGAGCCGATGGTCTCACTCTCGCCGTTGCACACAGTCGGCGACCAGGTGAGCGAGGCGCTGTTCCTGCACCGTGACGTCGGCAAGCGCGAGGGCATGGAAATCACCACGGAGATGCTGCGCCTGGTCGAGTTTCCCGAGCCCGAACGGGCGCTCAACATGTATCCCTTCGAATTGTCGGGCGGACTGCGCCAGCGCGCGATGATCGCCATGGCCCTGATCTGCCGCCCCGCCCTTTTGATCGCGGACGAGCCGACGACGGCGCTGGATGTCACCATCCAGGCGCAGATCCTGAAACTGGTCCGCGAGCTTCAGCAGGAACTGGGCATGGCCGTTCTGGTCATCACCCACGACCTGGGCGTGGTGGCCAACCTCGCCGAGGAAGTGGTCGTCATGTACCACGGCCGGATCATGGAAAGCGGTCCGATCGACGAGCTTTTCGAGAAACCGCAGCACCCTTACCTGCAGGCGCTTCTTAAGGCGGTGCCGCACTTCGACATGAAGGAGGGCGAGCGCCTGGTGCCCGTCCGCGAGATCGAGAGTCGCCCGGCGGAGATGCTGGCCGAGCAGGGCAAGTGGCCTTCGGAAGCCGAGGGGCGCGCGACGCACCTTGAGGTGGAGAAGCTTTCCAAGAGCTTCACCATCCGCAAGACGGGGCTTCTGGGCCGCAAGGCGGCCGCCTCTCGCACGGCCGTCGATCACGTCACCTTTAGCATCAAGCAGGGCGAATGCTTCGGGCTCGTGGGTGAAAGCGGCTGCGGCAAGACAACGCTCAGCAAGCTGCTGATGCGCGGGCTGGATGCCGATGGCGGCTCGGTCACCTACAACGACCGCGGCAAGGAACTCGACGTGCTGGGACTGGATGGCGACGAGCTCAAGGCCTTCCGCCGGAAAATGCAGTTCATATTCCAGGACCCCTTCAGCTCGCTCAGCCCGCGCATGTCGGTGTTCGACATTCTGCGCGAGCCCTTGGTCATCCACGGCATCGGCGACAACGGCTACCACGCGGAAATGGCCAAGGAGCTGATGCATCTGGTGGGCCTCGACCCGCGCTTTCTCGGTCGCTATCCGCACAGCTTTTCCGGCGGCCAGCGCCAACGCATCGGCATTGCCCGGGCGCTGGCGCTGAGGCCGGATCTCCTGATCTGCGACGAGCCGGTCTCCGCTCTCGACGTCTCCATCCAGGCGCAGATTTTGAATCTCCTGAAGGACCTGCAGAGCGAGCTGGGGCTGACCTATCTCTTCATTTCGCACAACCTGGCGGTCATTCACTACATCGCCGACCGCATAGCGGTGATGTGCGCAGGCCGGCTCGTCGAGGTCGCGCCGCGCGACGCGCTTTTCAAGAACCCCACCCACCCTTATACGCAGGCGCTCCTGAAGGCCGTGCCCTTTCCGGATTTGGACCGCCTCTTGGATTTCGAACATCTGGAGGCCACCCGCGCTTCCAACCCCGCGTCGTGGCCCCGGCCGTTCGCCGTGCCCGAGGGCGAAAGCGCGGTCATGCTGGAGCTGTCGCCGAACCACCACGTCCGTGTCGAGGCCGGCACCGTCACCAGGGAGGTCGCATGATGGGCGGCAGGCCTTTGGCAAGCGCGCATGCGGTGGGGCGCGGGACCGGCCAGCCGCTCGACCGGCTGGTGCGCGATTTGTGGGCGCCGGCCGCGGGCCCTGTCTTCCCAGCCAATCCGGTGCTGCGTCGGCTGGTCGAGGAAAAGGCCTTCGACCACGACGGGCGGCGCTGGCGGGCGGCGCATCGATTGGACGCCGACATCTGCACCTTCCTTGGCCGGCTGATCGTCGCGCAAGGAATTTCCTCGATCCTGGAGATCGGAACGCTCTTCGGGTACGCGACGCTGCATCTGGCCGAGGCGGCGGAGGCGACCGGCGGCCACGTGGACACCCTGGACCTGCGGCCGGAACACATGCTTTGGGACCGCCACCGCAGTGCGGCGCCACGGGAAATCCGCAATATCCACGAGGTGGCCGAGCGGTTGGCCGAGGAAGCCGGCTTGGCCCGGCGCATCACATTCCTGGTCGGCGATTCCAATGAACGCCTGCCGGAACTGGTGCGCGAGGGCCGGCGCTACGGGCTCGTCCTGGTCGACGGCGCCCACGATTTCCCCTCGGTTCTGCTGGATGTCATCGCGGCGGACTGGCTGCTCGAGCCGGGCGGCTATCTGGTGCTCGACGACGTCGGCCGCCGGATTGCCGGCCGGCAGGGCACCGAGGGCGGACCCAACCGCGTGCTCGAGAGCCTATTGGCCAGCGGCCGATTCGAGATCCTGCCGTTGAGCGCAAATGTGGCTCTGTGCCGCAAGGAGGCCGCATGAGCGCGCGCTGGCGAAGGCTGTCCCGACGCTGCAAAGCCGTCGTGACCGGCGCAGTGGCGGCAACGGCGCTGGCGTGGCCGCCATTTGCGAGCGCGCAGAAGGCGCCCGCGCCGGCGGAGTTGATTGAGCCGCCGTTCCTCGGCCATCCCGTGGCCGCCGGCGAGCTGCCAGCGGTCAGCGAGCGGCTGCCGGACGAACCGATGGTGGTGAGCTTTCCCGACCCGAACGACAGCCCCGGTCTGCACGGCGGCGTCATGCGGATGATCATGGGCCGGCAGAAAGACATCCGCATGATGGTCGTCTACGGCTATGCGCGGCTCATCGGCTACAACGAGGACCTCGAACTCGTCCCCGATATCCTTCACCGGGTGGAAAACGAGAACAACCAGGTCTTCACCCTCCACATGCGCGAGGGGCACAAATGGTCGGACGGCCATCCCTTCACGGCAGAGGATTTCCGCTATTGGTGGGAGGATATCGCAAATAACGAGGAACTCTCGCCGGTCGGCCCGCCGACCAACATGCTGGTCAAGGGCAAGCCGCCGCAATTCGAGGTCATCGACGAGACGACCGTCCGCTACACCTGGGAGGACCCCAACCCCCTGTTCTTGCCGGCCTTGGCGGACACCCTTCCGATGTTCATCTACTCCCCGGCGCACTACCTGAAGCAGTTCCATATCGACTACGCCGATCCCGAGCAGCTGAAGGCCAAGGTGGAGGAAGCGGGATCGCGCAATTGGGCCGGCCTGCACAATCGCCGGGATCGCCCGTACCGCTCCGACAATCCCGACTTTCCCGTACTTCAGCCCTGGTGGAACCGAACGGCGCCGCCCTCCGAACGCTTCATCTTCGAGCGCAATCCCTACTATCACCGGGTCGACGTGACGGGCCGTCAGCTGCCCTACATCGACCAGGCGGCAATCAGCATCGTCGACCGCCGGCTTGTGGCGGCCAAGACGGCGGCGGGCGAAAGCGACCTGCAGGCCCGCAATATCCGCCTCAACGACTACACATTCCTCAGAGCGGCGGAGGACCGAAACAACTATCAGGTCCTGTTGTGGCGCACGGGCAAGGGCTCGCAGGTGGCACTCTATCCGAACCTGAATGCCGCCGACCCCGTGTGGCGCGAGCTGCTGCAGGACCGGCGGTTCCGCCAGGCGCTCTCGCTCGGCATTCACCGGCACGAGATCAACCAGGTGATCTACTACGGCTTGGCGCTGGAAGGCGCGAACACCGTGCTGCCGCGCAGCCCGCTCTACAAGCCCGAATACCGTCACGCCTGGTCCGACTTCGACGTCGAACGCGCCAATCGGCTGCTCGACGACATCGGCCTCACCGAACGCGACGACCGTGGCGTCCGGCTGTTGCCGGACGGACGGCCGGCCGAGATCATCGTGGACACCGCCGGCGAAAGCACCGAGGAAAGCGACGTGCTCGAGCTGATCCACGATTCCTGGCTGCAACTCGGGATCAAGCTCTTTACCCGCCCCTCGCAGCGCGAAGTCTTTCGCAACCGGGTGTTTTCGGGTGAATCGATCATGTCGGTGTGGTCGGGCCTGATCAACGCGATCCCCACCGCCGACATGACGCCAGAGGAGCTGGCCCCGACCTCGCAGGTCCACCTGCAATGGCCGCAATGGGGCCAGTATTACGAAACCGGGCGCGAGGCCGGTTCTGCGCCGACGCTCGATTCGGCGAAACGGCTGGTGGATCTCAATCTCGCGTGGCGGCGGGCCAAGACCAACCAGGAGGCGCGGGAAATCTGGGACGAGATGCTGTCGATTCATGCCGACGAGGTCTTTACCATCGGAACCGTGGCGGGGGTGCCGCAACCGATCGTCGTCGACCTCGATCTGCGCAACGTGCCTAAGGACGCGTTCTACAACTGGGCGCCGACGGCCTACTTCGGGGTCTACAAGCCGGACACCTTCTGGTTCGGCGAGGCCGAACGGCGCGCCAAGGGCACGCCCTGACGGGGCCAGTGGACCGAACGGACCGGGGGAAGGACAAACGTGCTCAGATATCTCGCTCATCGCCTGCTGATGATGGTGCCCACGCTACTGGTCATCTCGGCCATCGTGTTTACCATCATCCAGCTTCCGCCGGGCGACTACCTGGA
>JAWVYK010000126.1:0-8139 GCA_033722755.1 Rhodovibrionaceae bacterium
GCAGCTTCGCGGGTGCTCATATCGTGGTCCTTTCCGATAAACCGGCACAAGCCGACGACGCTAATATGCGCCTGTGCGTAAAGCGGCGCATTAACGTGGTTTATACGCGCGCGCAACGCCATTGGATTGCCGGCGCACATGGCACGTGGTGCGCCATCCGAGGCATCGCGATGTTGGCGAGTGCGCAGGCGCGATGACACCAATTCTAGGTGAAATCGCGCTGAGTTACGCGCTGCCGCTTTTCGTCGCCAGCAGCCTGGTGATCCTGACGGCAGGCACCTTGCTGGCCCGCGTCGCACAGCGTCTTGCCCACCTGACGGGTATCGGTCAGGCGCTTATGGGTGCGGTTTTTCTGGGCGGCACCACCTCGCTGCCCGGCATCATCGCGGCGACGACCTCGGCCTGGCAGGGCCATGCCGAGCTGGCGATGAACACCGCCGTCGGCGGCATCGCCGTGCAGACCGCCTTTCTCGCGATCGCGGACATGGCCTATCGCAAGGCCAATCTGGAACATGCAGCCGCCGCGCCCGCCAACCTGATGCAAGGCAGCCTGCTGGTCACGTTGCTGGCCCTGCCGCTCCTGGCCTCGGCGGTGCCGGAACCGGCGATCCTGGGCGTTCACCCGATTTCGCTCATGATGATCGCCGGCTACATCTTCGGGCTGAAGCTGATATCGGTCTCCGTGGAAGAGCCAATGTGGGCGCCGCGGCAGACCCGGGAAACGCACGAGGAAGGCGAACGGGAGCGGCGCGGCCGCCAGAAGGACCGCAAACTTCTCTGGCTCCAGTTCGCGCTGCTGGCGCTCGTCGTGGCAGGCGCCGGCTATCTCGTCGCGCAGTCCGGAATCGCGATTTCGCGCGAAACCGGGCTAAGCGAAAGCGCGGTGGGCGCCGTGTTCGTGGCCGTTTCGACGTCCCTGCCGGAACTGGTCACGGCCGTAGCCGCCGTTCGTCGCGGCGCCCTGACGCTCGCCGTCGGTGATGTGCTGGGCGGAAACTGCTTCGACATCCTGCTGGTCTCGCTGGCCGACATCGCCTATCGCCAGGGCTCGGTCTATGCGGCGATTTCCGTGCAGCATACCTTCGTTCTGGCGCTTTCGATCCTGCTAGCCGGGATTTTGCTCATGGGCCTGCTGCGCCGCGAGCGCTACGGTATCGGCCGGATCGGGTTCGAGAGCTTTCTCGTCCTCATCCTTTATCTCGGCGGGATGGCATTTTTCCTGTCCACATCGTGATGGGTGCGCCCGCCGGACTGGACTGTCCTCGTGCACTTTCCTAGCTTTGCAGGCATGAGCGAACCGAGCGACCTCGATCTCGAGCACATCAAAGCCAAGCTGCTGGCGCGCAAGGCCGAGCTGGAGCAACTGGATGAATCGAGCGCCGATGCCCGCAAACCCGTGGAGCTCGACCAGACGCGCACGGGTCGCCTGTCGCGCATGGACGCGCTGCAGGGCCAGGCCATGGCGCAGGCCACCCACCGCCGGCGTGAGCAGGAGCTCCAGCGCATCGAAGCGGCCCTGAAACGGATCGACGCGGGCGAGTTCGGGGAATGCGTTCACTGCGGCGAGGCCATTGCGGCCAAGCGCCTGGAGTTCGACCCGACCACGCCGCTTTGCATCGATTGCGCCCGCCAGGACTGACCGGGCAGGAATATCGACAGGCGAAATTGCAGGAAAGGCGCTAAATGGCCCCGCCGCTGAAACGGCCGCCGCAGGAGACGACCGAGAACGGGGCCACCCGACAGGTGGGCGTCGAGCTCGAGTTCATCGGCCTCGAATCCCAACCCACGGCAGAACTCGTCAGCCGGCTTTACGGCGGCAACATCGTGAAGGTGGACGCCCACCACTATCGCGTCGAGGAAACTCGCTTCGGCGACTTCGAGATCGAGCTCGACACCCAATACGCGCACAGCAAGGGCATCGCACAGGACCAAGGCGCCGCCGCGCCTTCGGGAACAGAGCCCGCCGCGCCGCCCGCATCCGACTGGGGCGACCGGCTCGAAGGGCAGCTTCGCAGCGCCGTCGGAGATGTGGCCAAGCTCTGGCTGCCGACCGAGGTCTCCGCACCGCCCATCGCATGGAACGAGCTGGACCGGATGGAGGAACTCATCGAGGGTCTGCGCGAAGCCGGCTGCGAGGGCAGCGACGCCTCGCTGCTCTACGCCTTCGGCCTGCAACTCAATCCGGAAGTGCCGTCCTTCTCCGCCGATAGCCTGCGCCGCCACCTGCAGGCCTATCTCGTGCTGTCCGCCTGGCTGCGCGTGGAAATCGGGCTGGATCTGACCCGGCGTCTCGTGCCCTTCGTCGCGCCGTTTCCGCGCGGATACGCCCTGATGGTTCTGCGGGAGGATTACCAGCCGAATCTGAGAGGCCTGATCCTGGACTATCTGGACCACAATCCCACGCGCAACCGGGAGCTCGACATGCTGCCGCTGTTCGCCCACCTGGACCTCCGCCGGGTCACGGCGATGGTGGAGGACGAACGCATCCGCGCGCGCCCGACCTTCCATTACCGCCTGCCCGGGACACGCCTGTCCGAGCCCGGCTGGGGCGTCAGCGTGGAATGGAACCGCTGGGTGGAGGTGGAGCGTCTCGCCGCCGACGAAGAGCGGCTTATGGAAATGGCTGTCGCCTACCGCCGGCATTTCGATGCGCCCTTCGCCTCGACCGAGGACTGGGCCGCGCGCGTCCGCGCCTGGCCCGGCATGGGCGACGGCGAGGCCGACGCATGAGCCGGCGGCCGGTCATCGCGGTCACCGGCTCTGACGGCGGCGGGCGCTGGATGTGGTGGTTCAACCGCTTCTCGCTCTGGCTGGCCGGCGCCGGTGCGCTGCGCATGACGCCCGAGCGCAGCGTTGACCTGGACGCTGTCGACGCGCTTCTCGTTGGCGGCGGGGACGACATCGACGCCGATCTCTATGGCGGCGAGATTCGCCCGTCCATCCGCATCGACCGCGCCCGCGACACCATGGAGATCAAGGCCATCGAGCAGGCGGTCGCGCTTCGGCTGCCGATCCTGGGCGTCTGCCGCGGCGCGCAAATCCTCAATGTGGCCTACGGCGGCACGCTGCATGCCGATATCTACGAGGCCTACGGCGATATCCCGCGCCTGCGCACGCCGCTGCCGCGCAAGTGGGTGAACATCCCGGAGGACACCAGACTGTCCGGTGTTCTCAATTGCCTTCGCTGCCGGGTCAACGCCATCCACCATCAGGCCGTCGACCGTGTGGGCCAAGGCCTGCGGGTCGCGGCGCTGGACGATCACGGCGTTGTGCAGGGCTTGGAACAGACCGGCGAGGATTTTGTCTTCGGCGTGCAATGGCATCCGGAATTTCTCTTCCTGCACCGTCCGCAGCGCCGCCTCTACCGTCAATTCGTGAACGCCGCCGAAGCGCACGCCGAGGCCCGAGGAGCAGAGCCCAGCAGCGCGCCGCATGCGCCTTGACAGGCAGCACGGGAGGCCGTCACAACCCATCGCCATGGATGACCGCATTCCAACGCACCTGTGGGTCGGCGCGCATCTGCGCCAGCTTTCGATAGACGCCGTGCCGGCGGCTGTCCTGCGCAAGGGCGAGCGGACGGGCGGGTTGGTGGTGCTCAAGCTCAACATGCTGGAAAGCGGCTGCCGGGTGCTGACACAGACCCGCGACCTGGACGGCAATCTCGCCTGGTTGCCGGCAATGGGCGGCGAAGCCGTTTCGGAAAGCGCCGCAGACGACTATATAGAGCGCGCGGTCAAACGCGACCCCGACCTCTGGGTTCTCGAGGTGGAAGACCGCAGCGGACACAATCCCTTCGAGGGAAAGATACTCTGAACCACCGGCGGGCCGACGCGGCCTCCAGGAGTTGCATGACCACGCTCGAAACCACGGCGCTGAAGGAGGCGGTCGACCGGCGGCGCACCTTCGCCATCATCTCGCATCCGGACGCGGGCAAGACGACGCTCACGGAAAAGCTGCTGCTGTTCGGCGGGGCGATCCAGATGGCCGGCGCGGTCAAGGCCCGGGGCGAGCAGCGCCGCGCCCACTCCGACTGGATGAAGGTGGAGCGCGAGCGCGGCATTTCCGTGGCTTCCTCGGTCATGACCTACGACTACGCGGGGCGCACCTTCAACCTGCTGGACACGCCGGGCCACGAAGACTTCAGCGAGGACACCTACCGCACGCTGACGGCCGTGGATTCCGCCGTCATGGTGCTGGACGCGGCCAAGGGCATCGAGGAGCAGACCCGCAAGCTTTTCGAGGTCTGCCGTTTGCGCGACATGCCGATCACCACCTTCATTAACAAGATGGACCGCGAGGCGCGCGACCCCTTCGACCTGCTGGATGAGATCGAGCAAACGCTGGCCCTGGAGGTGACCCCCGCGACCTGGCCGATTGGCATGGGCCGCGACTTCCTGGGCGTCTACGACCTGTTGAACGACCGCCTGGTGCTGTTCAAGAAGGGCAACGCCAACGCCGTGCCCAAGGAAGATGGCATAACCTGCGAGGGCCTGGCTGATCCCAAGCTCGACGAAATTTTGCCGGCCCATGCGGTAAAGACGCTGCGCGAGGAGGTGGAGATGGTGCGCGGGCTGTGCCCGCCCTTGGACCTGGAAGCCTATCGCCAGGGCACCATGACACCCGTCTACTTCGGCAGCGCGATCAACAATTTCGGAGTCCGGGAGCTGCTGAGCGGTCTGGCCAAGCGGGCCCCCACCCCGCGCCCGCAGCCGACGACGGCGCGCGAGGTCGTCCCCGACGAGGAGAAGGTCAGCGGCTTCGTCTTCAAGATACAGGCCAACATGGACCCGAAGCACCGCGACCGCATCGCCTTCCTGCGGGTCTGCTCGGGTCATTTCAAGCGCGGCATGAAACTGAAGCACGTGCGCACCGGCAAGTTGCTGACCGTGCACAATCCGGTGGTCTTCATGGCGCAGGACCGCGAGCTCGCCGAGGAAGCCTGGCCCGGCGACATCATCGGCATTCCCAACCACGGCAACCTGCACATCGGCGATGCGCTGAGCGAGGGCGAGGAAATCCGCTTCACCGGCATCCCCAGCTTTGCCCCGGAGCTTCTGCAGCGGGTGCGCCCGGAGGATCCGATGCGCGCCAAGCACCTGGGCAAGGCCTTGCAGCAGGTGGCGGAGGAAGGCGCGGCGCGGGTGTTTCGCCCGCTCAACCAGGCCAATTGGATCGTCGGGGTCGTGGGCTCGCTGCAGTTCGACGTGCTGGCCGACCGCATCCGCACCGAATACGGCATCCCCGTCATCTTCGAGCAGACCACGCTCTACACCGCGCGCTGGGTCGAGGCGCCCGATCAGACCGCACTGAAGAAGTTCATGGACGCCAACAGCCAGTACGTCGCCGAGGACCATGCCGGCGATCCCGTGTTTCTTGCGCGCAATGCCTGGCATCTGGAAGATACCGAGAAAACCTGGCCGGACGTGCGCCTTTTGAAGACCAAGGAACAGGTGAATTAGCCGCAGGCGTCCGCTGCGGCGGCCGCCTGGGGGATGCCATGCCGCGTTTTGCCGCCAATCTGTCCATGATGTTCGGCGAGGTGGATTTCCTCGACCGCTTCGCCGCAGCCGCCGAGGCTGGTTTCGAGGCGGTGGAGTATCTCTTTCCCTATGCGTTTTCCGCCGGCGAGCTCGGCGAGCGCCTGAAGGCCAATGGGCTGACGCAGGCGCTCTTCAACATGCCTCCGGGCGACTGGGAGGCTGGCGAGCGCGGCATCGCCGCCCTGCCCGGCCGTGAGCAGGAGTTTCGCGAGGGCGTGGGGCAGGCCCTGCGCTATGCAGAGACCCTGGGGTGCACCCGCCTGCACGCCATGGCGGGCATCGTCGGCGAGGAGCACGACCGCGAAGCCTGCCGGAAAACCTATCTCGACAACCTGTCCTGGGCGGCACGCCACCTCGAGGCCGAGGGCGTGAGGCTGCTGGTCGAGCAGATCAACACTCGCGACATGCCCGGCTACTTTCTGTCCACCACGGCAGAGGCCGCGGCCGTGCTGGAGGAGGTCGACGCGCCCAACCTGCGCCTGCAACTCGACCTTTACCACGCGCAGATCATGGAGGGCGACCTGGCCGCCAAGCTGGAGGCCCTGTTCGATCACATCGGCCATATCCAGATCGCCGGCGTGCCGGGCCGCCACGAGCCCGACGTGGGAGAGATCAACTACCCCTTTCTTTTCGACCGGCTCGACGCGCTCGGCTACGAGGGCTGGGTCGGCTGCGAATACCGGCCGAAGGCCGAGACCGCCGAGGGCCTCGGCTGGTTCCGTCGGGCGACGGGGCAATAGCTGCGGGCGCGGGCGAGCATTCGTAAACCTAAGCCGACCCAGGGCCGCTTCTGGCAAAGATTCGGGCCATCAACAGCTGATCGCCGATCTCGGTGATCAGCCATTGGCGACTCTTTTTTCCGACGCCCCATACGGGCGATCGGACTCATAGCCCGCCTGGGTGGCGAGCGGAGGCTGGTGTTTTGATTGGGCTTTGAATTGGGATACCTTTCTCAGGTTGTAAATTGCTACACGAGGGGGCCCTAGAGCCCTGTCATGAACGATCTGGAGAAGTTCCTGAGAAAGCTCGGTCTCGAGCAATACGCCGAAGTTCTGGCGGAGAACGACGTCGATCTGGAGGTCCTCCCGCATGTCTCGGACGACGATCTCAAGGAACTGGGCTTCTCCATCGGCCACCGACGCAAGCTACTCGCGGCGCTGCGCGAGATGGCGTCAGCCGAAGAGAGCGAGCCGTTCTCGGCCGGGCCCGAAGGGGAGACAGCCAACAAAGATGACAAGCCAGTAGAGGAGCATGCCGACCGGCGCCAGCTCACCGTACTGTTTTGCGACTTAAGCGGCTCGACCGAGCTCTCCGAGAAGCTGGACCCTGAAGATTTGCGCGATGTGATGCGCCGATACCACGACGTCGTGGCCGAGGCCGTCACCACCCACGAAGGCCATGTCGCGAAGTTCCTTGGCGACGGCGTACTAGCCTATTTCGGCTGGCCCCACGCCAAGGAGGCGCAGTCGGAGATGGCGCTGCGAGCGGCCCTTGCGGCCACACAAGCTGTCAGCAAGATCGAGGCGGCGGGTAAGGCCCTCGCGGCCCGTGCCGGGCTTGCCACTGGACCGGTGGTGATTGGCGACCTGATGGGCGAGACGGCGCACGAGAGCGGAGCAGTCGTCGGCGCAGTCCCCAGCCTCGCCGCCCGTCTGCAGGATTTGGCCAAACCCGGACAGGTGGTCATTGACGAAATGACCAAGCGGGTGGTCGGCGGCTCCTTCGAACTGGAGGAGGGTGGAAAGGCCCGCCTCAAAGGCTTCGCAACGCCGAAGCCGTTCTGGCGCGTTAAGAGTGCGATCCGAGCGAGCAGCCGCTTCGAAGCCCAGCACGGCGACAGCCTCACGCAATTCGTAGGGCGCGCCCATGAACTCGGGCTGCTCAAGGACCGCTGTGCACAAGCGAAGAACGGCGAAGGCCAAGTGGTCCTCATCTCGGGCGAAGCGGGTATCGGCAAGAGCAGAATCCTGCGCGAGTTCATCGCCAGCCTCGAAGAAGGCGAGCAGACGGTCTTGCGCTATCAATGCTCGCCCCATGAGGTCAATGCCGCCTTCCACTCGGTGATCGCGGAGATGGAGGCGAGTGCCGGTTTCCTATCCGACGATTCGGCCGAGGCGCGTCTCGACAAGCTCGAACATCATCTGGAAGGCATACTTGGCGATAGCGCGATCGCGGCCACGCTCGTTGCCGGGCTATTGACGCTTCCCACCGATCGCTATCCGTCCCTCGAGATGACCCCGCAACGCCGCCGGCAACTCACGATCGAGCTGTTGAGCGAACGTATTGCCAAACTCGCCGCCAAGCGGCCTGTCATCATGCTCATCGAGGACATTCACTGGATCGACGCCTCCAGTCTTGAGTTGATCGACGCCATCGTCGACCGGATGGATACACTGCCCATTCTCGTCGTGATAACGCATCGGCCGGAATTCGGATCGCGCTGGAACGGCTATGGTCACGTGACCTTCCATTCGCTCAATCGCCTCGGCCGGAACGACGGCAAGGCGATGACGGAGAGGATCACTGGTGGAAAAGCGCTACCCGATCAGGTGTCGATCCGCATTCTAGAGCAAACCGATGGCATTCCGCTCTTCGTCGA
>JAWVYK010000127.1:0-8096 GCA_033722755.1 Rhodovibrionaceae bacterium
CGCCGGCTTTCGCCAGTTCTTCGTAGGAGGCGCCTTCGAGGCGCAGCTCGAATTCCCGGGCCCGGTCGCCGCCCCAGACCAGATGGGTGTGACAGTCGATCAGTCCCGGTGTCATCCAGCAGCCGTCGAGGTCGCGCACATCGCTGGCCATCTCGCCCGGCGCGCCCGGCAATTCGCTCATCGGGCCGAGCCAGGCGATCCGGCCTTCGCGCACGGCCAGCGCCGCATTCTCCAGAGCACCATAGGCGCCGCCGCCTTCGGTCATGGTGGCGAGGTGGCCGTTGATCCAGAGCGTGTCCCATTTGATCATGCCGGTCTCTCCCGTGTCCCTGTCCGCGCAGGCATGTCTTCCTGCGGAAGAGAAGGGGCGCTGGCGGAATGGCCCGTTTCCCGGTTTGTCTATACAAGCCGCAGGGCCTAATCTCCACCCCCGCCGTGGGCCGGCACGCCACGGCATCGCCGGAAGACGGAGAGCAGCTGATGACAAGCCGCCGCTATTTCGCTCCGCTGGCGCTGTTGCCCGATGGCTGGGCCGCAGACGTCTTGCTGGTCCTCGGCCCGCAGGGCGAACTGGAGTCCGTGAGCGCAGGCGAGAGCCCCGCGGAGGACGTGCAAAGGCTGGACGGACCCGTCATTCCGGGCATGCCCAACCTGCACTCCCATGCCTTTCAGCGCGCCATGGCCGGCTTGGCCGAAAGGGCGGGCGTCGAAGAGGATTCCTTCTGGACCTGGCGAGAGGTCATGTACGGCTTCCTGCAGCGCCTGGGGCCGGAGGACGTGCAAGCCATCGCCGCCCAGCTTTATGTGGAGATGCTGCGCGCCGGCTATACCGCGGTGGGGGAGTTCCACTACCTGCACCACGATCCAGACGGACGGCCCTACGCCGACCGCGCGGAAATGGGCCGGCGCATCGCCGCCGCCGCGCGTGAGACCGGCATCGGCCTCACCCTGTTGCCGGTTCTCTACGGCTTCGGCGGCTTTGGCGGGCAGGCCGCGGGCCACGGACAGCGTCGATTCCTGAACGATCCCGACGGCTTCCTCGAAATCCTCCATCTGCTCCACGACGAGACGGACGGCGATCCGCAGATGCGCGTTGGAATCGCCCCGCACTCTTTGCGGGCTGTCACCCAGGACACCATGCAGGCGGCCTTGTCCGGCCTGGATGCCATTGCCGCAGACGCGCCCGTTCATAGTCACGTGGCCGAGCAGCGCAAGGAGGTGGAAGATTGCATCGCCTGGTGCGCCAAGCGCCCGGTCGAGTGGCTGCTGGAGTCGGCAGAGGTGGACCGGCGCTGGTGCCTGGTCCACGCCACCCACCTGACGGAGGACGAAACCCGGACGCTGGCGCGGTCCGGCGCGGTCGCGGGCCTGTGTCCCACGACGGAGGCCAATCTCGGGGACGGGCTTTTCCCGGCGCCGGAATTCCTTGCCGCCGGCGGAACCTTCGGCATCGGCTCGGACAGCCACATCTCCGTCAGTCCGGTCGAGGAACTGCGCTGGCTGGAATACGGCCAGCGGCTCGTTCATCTGCGCCGCAACGTGTTGGCGACGGCGAAAGCCGGTGGTTCCGTTGGCCACGCGCTTTACGTTGCGGCCCTGCGCGGGGGCGCACAGGCGATGGGCCGGCCCATCGGGCGGATCGAGGCCGGCGCGCGGGCGGATCTCGTGGTCCTCGACGCCGACGCGCCGACGCTGGCCGGCCGGGGCCCAGAGACGCTGCTGGACGCCCTGATCTTCGCCGGCAACGCCAACCCCGTGCGCCACGTCATGGTAGGCGGGACCTGGGCGATCGTGGACGGCGCCCATCCCGAGGAAGCACGCATCCTGACCGACTACCGCAGCACGCTGGAGCGTTTGACTGCCTGAAAACGAAACAAGAAACAACGTTAATAAGAAGATATAACTAACTGAAAGGATGGGGCATGTCCGATATCTCCTTCAGCTATCTGAACGGTCCCGACATCGACCGGCTGGAGCTGAGCGACGACGAGATCATCGCCGCGGTGGAACGTGGGCTCGACGCGCAGGGACGCGGCCAGACGGTGATCGAGCCGCGCGTCCACCTCGAGCCCGATCCCGCCTTCAACGGCCATTTCAATGTACTGCGAGGGTATATCGCGCCAATGAATCTGGCCGGCGTGAAGGTCGTCGGCGACTACGTCGACAACTACAAGCAGGGGCTGCCGTCCGAGATGGCGCTGCTCAATCTCTTCGACCCGCGCACCGGCATGCCGGTGGCCTTGCTGGACGCCACCGCAATCACCGAAATGCGCACCGGCGCGCTGACGGCGGTGGGCGCAAAGCACCTGGCACGCGCGGATTCGAAGGTGCTGGGTCACATCGGTGCGCGCGGCACCGCCTACTGGAACGTCCGGCTGTTGGACCGGCTATTCGATTTCGAGGACATCCGCGTGCACTCGCGTCGCCCGGAAAGCCGCGAGGCCTTCGCCGAGCGTCTCAGCCGCGACCTCGGTAAGACGGTCCGGGCGGTGGACACCTGGCAGGCCTGCCTGGAGGGTGCGGACGTTCAGGTCGAAGCCTCGCGCCTCAACGAGCCCATGCCTCTGTTCAAGACCGAATGGGTGAAGCCGGGCAACTTCGTGGTGCCGTACGGCACGATGAGCGCGGTGGAACTCTCGCTCACCGATGTCATGGACAAGATGGTCGTGGACGACTGGGGCCAGTGCAAAGGCGGCAAGCTGGGCGCGTTGCGCGCGCATGTGGAGGCCGGAAAACTCTCCGAGGCCACTTTGCACGCGCAAATGTGCCAGATCGTCACCGGCGAGCGTCCGGGCCGCGAGCGGGATGACGAAACGATCCTGTTCTGGCACCGTGGCCTTTCCCTCTCCGATATCGCGTTGGGCCACGCCATGCTGGAAAAGGCGAATACCCTCGGGATCGGCCAGCGCCTCGTTTACGCTTGAGCCGATGGCGCGCAAGACCGAAGCCTTCTACGATGCGCTTGCCGCGCATTACCATCTGATCTATCGCGACTGGCGCGAGGCGATCGGCCGTCACGGCCGCCAGCTCGACGCCATCATCCGTGCGGAACTGGAAGCGAGCGACGCCGCCTCGGAGCATCCGCATTCCACCCGTGTGCTCGACGCCGCCTGCGGGATCGGCACCCAGGCTTTGGGGCTGGCGCAGCTCGGCTACCGGGTGTGGGGCGGCGATCTGTCCGCCGCCTCGATCCGTCGGGCGCAGGCCTGGGCGCAGGATTTGGGCTTGTCGATCGATTTCCGCTGCGTCGACATGCGCGCCGTACACCGCACCTTCGGAAAGCCCTTCGATGTGGCCATAGCCCTCGACAATGCGCTTGCACACCTGGAGCCCGAGCAGGAGCTGCCGGAAGCGCTGGACGCATTGCGCCGGGTCTTGACCCCTGGCGGCGTATTCGTCGCCAGCCTGCGCGACTACGACCGGCTGGCCGAGGAAAAACCCAAGGGTGAGCCGCCGCGGATCATGAAGGATGCAGGCGGCGGCCGCCGCGAGGTGGAACAGGTCTGGCGATGGTGGTCCGACGGCAGCGGCTACGACCTCACCCTGAACCTGAAGCTCAAGCCCGCCGGCGGAGAGCCACAGCATTTCTCCTACCACGCATCGCTCTTCGTGCTGCGGCGCAAGGACCTGGCCGAGGCGCTACAGGAGGCCGGATTCCAGCGCATTCGCTGGCACGAGCGCGACGACACCGGCTTTCACCAGCCGGTGGTCACCGCGTTGCGCGGATAGACGCCGTACCTCGCGTGACCACTTGTATATACAAGTGCTCCGTGTCACGCTAACGAGGTGATAACAAGAGCGGGCGGCGGTCTGCGATTGCGGACGGCGCCCGGAGGCATGCGGCCGGTCTTGGCCTTCGACCGTCTCGGTGCCTGTGTCATGGAGCAAAGCGGGTGAGGTGACCATGGCGCGCGAGCTTTCGCGGCGACGGGCACGGAGAAACGCTGGCGGCATTCGCCAGTCGCCTTGGCGTCTGTTGCAGAATCCCTACAAGCCTATCGAAATCCTCGATGAAGAGGGGCTGCAGGTTATCCACGACGCCTCGTTGGAGATCCTCGAGGACATCGGCATGGACTTCCTGCATCCCGAGGCGCTGGAGATTCTGGGCGCCGCCGGGGCGGACGTTGAGCAGGGCAGCGAGCGGGTGCGCTTCGACCGCGGCCTGGTGAGCGAATGCGTGGCGAAGGCGCCCAGCGAATTCAGGCTGCATTCGCGCAATCCCGAGCGCACGCTTACCTTCGGCGGCAATCACATCAACTTCGCGTCCGTGGCGAGCACCCCGAACTGTTCCGACCTGGAGGGCGGCCGGCGCACCGGGAACTTCGCGGACTACTGCAACTTTCTGCGCCTGATGCAGTCGGCGAACGCGGTGCATCTGATGGGCGGCTATCCCGTCGATCCCACGGACCTGCCACCGGAAACCCGGCACCTGGACGCGCTGGCCGCCTTCGTGCATCTCACGGACAAGCCGTTCCACGCCTATTCCCTGGGCCGCGAGCGTATCCTGGACGGCATCGAGATCGCGCGCATCGCCCGCGGCATCGACCGCGAAACCATGCAGCGCGAACCGGCCGTCTTTACTGTTGTGAACACCTCCTCGCCGCTGCGCCTCGACGGGCCCATGATCGAGGGCATCATCGAGATGGCCAAGATGGCGCAGCCGATCGCGATTACGCCCTTCACGCTCTCCGGCGCGATGAGCCCCGTCACTCTGGCCGGGGCGCTGGCGCAGCAGAATGCGGAAGCGCTGGCCGGGCTGGCCTTTACGCAGATGGTCCGCCCGGGCGCGCCGGTCATCTATGGTGCGTTCACCTCCAACGTCGACATGAAGTCCGGCGCGCCAGCCTTCGGGACCCCGGAATACACCCGTGCGGCTTTCGCCAGCGGGCAGCTTGCCCGGCGCTACGATTTACCGCTGCGATCGTCCAACGCCAATGCGGCCAATACGCTGGATTGCCAGGCGGCCTACGAATCCCAGATGTCGCTGTGGGGGGCGGTGATGGGCCATGCCAACCTCGTCATGCATGCCGCCGGCTGGATGGAAGGCGGCTTGACCGCCTCGTTCGAGAAGGCGGTGATCGACTTCGAGCTGCTGCAGATGATGGCCGAGACCCTGCAGCCCTTAGACGTCAGTCGAGAGTCCATCGGCGTAGACGCGGTGCGCGACGTCGGGCCCGGCGGGCACTTCTTCGGGACCGCCCATACCATGGAGCGCTACGAGACGGCGTTCTACGAGCCGCTGCTCTCCGACTGGCGCAATTTCCAGAGCTGGCAGGAGGCGGGGGCGCCCACGACCGCGCAGCATGCCAACAGGCTCTACCGGCAAATTCTCGCCGAATACACGCCGCCGCCGCTCGATCCGGCGATCGCCGAGGAACTCGACGCCTTCGTGACCCGGCGCAAGGCCGAGGGCGGCGCCCAGGCGGCCTAGACCCTATGTTGTAGGTTGTGTCCATCCGCCCGAGCGTTGCGGCGCGGACCGACGGCCGCCGATGAAAAATACAATTTTCGATTGTTTTGCCTCCAGGCTTCTCTGATCCAGGATCCGGTTATGTCGTTTTCAGAACAGGAAGCCGTCGCTTCCATTCGCTGTGCAAACGTCCGGATACGCACAACGATCTTGCGCGCCTCAGATCATTTTCAGAAATTCCAAAGTAAATAAAAATTCTGATAATAATTGGAGAAGTCAAAAGACGATTTTCAAATATTACTTCAATCAAAAGGGAAAATTGATCTATTTTATTGTTTGAGCCTGTAAAATTCCGTTGACAATGTGCGGTTTTCCAATATATTACATGCCACTACGCAGCGACACCACCGATCCGCACTTCGGCCACACTGTTTTTCTCGCTTTCTATTCGATTCGCCTTTGATCGGAGGCTTGATGAACGGGCCGGTGTCTCAGGTTGCTGCCGGGCCTGGATTCGCCAGTGGGCGAATCGGCCGCGGATGTGGAACCATTGTTTTGCGGCTTAAGAAGTCGCAAACGGACGACAACCGGAAGCAAAGATGCAGATATCCGATGCGAGGAAGAGCGCCCCGCTTGCTGCGGGCACGCTGGAGAGGATTGGTTCAACACCGATGACGGTGGGTGGGCGCAAGCTGCCGAAACGCTTTGTGCGCTACGAGTTCAGGCAGCCGAGCCACGAGGACGGCTCGGCCCTTTGGGACCTGGTGAAGGACACCGGCGTTCTCGACGTCAATTCGGCCTACAGCTACCTGTTGTTGGGCAAGCATTTTGACGAGACCTGCGTGGTCGCCGAGCGCAAGGGCGAAATCCGCGGCTTCGTCTCGGCCTTCTGTCCGCCGGGTCGCGAGGACACGGTATTCGTCTGGCAAATCGGCGTGGCGCAGAGCGAGCGCGGACGCGGGTTGGCCAAGGCGCTGCTGCACGAACTGGTGCGGCGTCCGGCCTGTAGGCAGGTGCGCTTCCTGGAGGCGACGGTCACGCCCTCGAATCGCGCCTCTCGCGCCTTGTTCAGGGCATTTGCCCGCGATCTGGGCGCGCGCTGCTATGTCGGCAACGGCTTCGAGGCGGAACATTTCCCGGGGGATGGCGATTACGAAGCGGAGAACCTGTTTCGCATCGGCCCCTTCGAAATCAACGATACGGAGGAAGATACCTTGAAGGTATTTGAGAAGTACGAGTCCGAAGTGCGCAGCTACTGCCGCGACTTTCCGACCGTGTTCGACAAGGCCCGCGGCTATACGCTGTGGAGCGAGGACGGACGCGAATACATCGATTTCTTCGCCGGCGCGGGCGCGCTGAACTATGGCCACAACCACCCGGCCATGAAGCAGAAGATCATCGAGTACATGACCGATGACGGGATCACCCACAGCCTGGACATGGCGACGACGGCGAAGGCTCGCTTCCTGCAGCGCTTCCACGACGTGATCCTCGCCCCGCGCGGCATGACCCACAAGGTCATGTTCCCCGGGCCGACTGGGACCAACACGGTGGAGGCCGCGCTTAAGCTGGCGCGCAAGATCACCGGCCGCGACAAGGTGGTGAGCTTTACCAACGCCTTTCACGGCATGACGCTGGGCTCGCTCGCGGTGACCGGCAACGCCTTCAAGCGCGAGGGTGCAGGCATTCCGCTGCAGAACGTCACGCACGTGCCTTTCGACGGTTATCTGGGCGAGGATGTGGATACGCTGGAATACCTCGAGCGCATGCTCGCCGACGAGGGCAGCGGCATGGATCTGCCGGCGGCCATCATCGTCGAGCCCGTGCAGGGCGAGGGCGGCGTCAATGTCGCGAGCTTCGACTGGCTGAAGCGCCTCGAACACCTCTGCAGGCGCTGGGACATCCTGCTGATCGTGGATGACGTTCAGGCGGGCTGCGGGCGCACCGGCAGCTTCTTCAGCTACGAGCCGGCGGGCATCGACCCGGATATCGTCTGCCTGTCGAAGTCGATCGGCGGCTATGGCCTGCCGCTGGCGCTGACGCTGATCAAGCCGCAGTACGACAAGTTCGCCGCCGGCGAGCACAACGGCACCTTCCGCGGCAACAATCTGGCCTTTGTCGCCGCCACCGAGGCGCTCGGCTTCTGGGAGGATGACGAACTCACCAAGTCCGTACAGGCCAAGGGCGAGAAGGCCGCCGCTTTCCTGCAGAAGCTGGCCGACAAGTATCCCGAACTGGAGGGCGAGGTGCGCGGCCGCGGCTTGATGCTGGGCCTTGCCATCGCCGACGGCGAGGTGGCCGGCAAGATCTGCGAGGAAGCCTTCCAGCGCGGCCTGCTGGTCGAAACCTCGGGGCCGAACGGCGAGGTGATCAAGCTATTGCCGCCGCTCATCATCGACGACGTTGGTCTCGAGCGCGGATTGAGCATTCTGGGCCAGTCGGTCGAGGAGGTCGTCGCCAGAAAGACGCCGGAGGCATCGACGCCGAGGGCAAGCGACGACGCTGCCTGACCGGAGGCCCCGGATACGGGGAGGCACTAACAATAACCATAAAAGCCACGGAGGGGGCGCGGGGTTTTAGGGGGCGCCCCCCTACCCCGGTTGGGGGGCCGCGCAGCGCGCCGGGGGGGGGGGGGCGGGGGGGGCCGCGTGGGCGCCCCCCGGGCGCGCGGGGGGGAGGGGGCCCC
>JAWVYK010000128.1:0-8079 GCA_033722755.1 Rhodovibrionaceae bacterium
ACCGCCGCCACACTGGCCAGATTGAATTCAAGCTGCGTGACCGAGAAGAAGCCGACGGTGCCGATCACATCGTGGGTCAGCGCCAGCAGCGCGGCCAGCGCGAAATGCCACTCGAAGCGAAGCCAGATGTAGAGCGCGATACCGCCGAGCGCCAGCAGCGTGGCGATGATGCCGGCGCGCTTCAGCTCTTCGCCCACCTTGGGGCCCACGAACTCCGTGCGCCGATATTGCTCCACTCTGTCGCCGAGCGCTGCCTTGATGCGCTCGATGGCCAGCATCTGAGCGTCTTCGCCGCCTTCCTGCTCCTGCACGTTGATGAGGACGTCCGTGGGCCGCCCGAATTCCTGCAGCGTCACATCGCCGAGGTCGAGATTGTTGAACTCGGCCCGCAGTTCGGCGATGTCCGCCGGCCCCTTCGTGCGGATCTCCATCAGTATGCCGCCGCGGAAGTCGACGCCGAAGTTGAGGCCTTGGACGAGCACGCTGACGATGGAGGCGAGCACCACGAAGGCCGAGATGCCGAGGAAAATGCGGCGCCGGCTTATCAGGTTGAGTTCCGGCTGTAAGGGTATGCGTCGGACGAGTGCCATCTCGGGGCGGGTTCCTCAGATTGCCAGCTGTTGCGGCCGACGGCGGCGCAGCCAGGCGACCACCATAAGCCGGGTCACCATGATCGCCGTGAACATCGAGCTCACAAGCCCGATGGCGAGCGTAACCGCAAAGCCTTTGACCGGGCCGGAGCCGAACTGGAACAGGATGACTGCGGCGATGAGCGTGGTCAGATTGGAGTCGACGATCGTTGTCATCGCCCGCCGGTAACCTGCGTCGATGCCGGTAATGAGGCCCCGACCGGAGCGCGTTTCCTCGCGAATACGCTCGAAGATGAGAACGTTGGCGTCCACCGCCATGCCCAGCGTTAGCACGATGCCCGCGATGCCGGGCAAGGTGAGGGTCGCCTGCAGCGCGGAAAGCGCGCCCAGTATCAAAACCAGGTTGAACATCAGGGCGATGTTCGCGAGCACGCCAAAAACGCCGTAAATCACGCCCATGAAAATGACGACGAAAATCAGGCCGAGCACGGCCGCTATCTCGCCGGCACGGATCGAATCGGCGCCCAGGCCCGGGCCGACCGTGCGTTCCTCCAGGATCGTCAGCGGCGCCGGCAATGCGCCCGCGCGCAGCAGGATCGCAAGGTCGTTGGCGCTCTGGAAGGTGAAGTTGCCCGAGATAATGCCCTCGCCGCCCAGGATCGGCTCGCGGATCACGGGCGCGCTGATCACCTTGCCGTCGAGGACGATGGCGAAAGGCCTGCCGACGTTCTGCTGTGTCGCTTCGCCGAAGCGCCGGGCGCCGACGCTGTCAAAGCGAAACCGGACGACCGGCTGACCTTGCTGAACCGTCGCCTGCGCGTCGACCAGGGTATCGCCGCTGACCATGACGCGCTTGCGCACCACAAACCGTTCGACCGGCTCTCCATCGGGCCCCGCCTCGTCGGACGGAAGGACCTCCGCGCCCGGCGGTATGGAATCCACGCCGGCGCGCACGCTTTCTTCCACCATGCGGAAGGTCAGTTTGGCCGTCTGGCCGAGCAGGTCCTTGATCCGCTCCGGATCGTCGACGCCCGGGAGCTGCACCAGAATCCGGTCGTCGCCCTGGCGCTGGATCGTCGGCTCGCGGGTGCCGGTTTCATCGATGCGCCGGCGCACGATCTCGATCGACTGCGCCAGAACGTTGTTGGTGCGTTCGCGCAACGCCTGATCGGTAAAGCTGATTTCGACCCGCCCGCTGTCGGAATCGGTGTCGATGTTCAGCCCGGCGGAAAGGTCGCGGGCAATTCGCCGAACCTCGTCCATCTTGGAGGGATCGCGCAGCGTAAAGGTGACCGACTGCCCGGTGATGCCGAGATCGGAATAGCCGAGGCGCGCGCGGCGCAGATCCGTGCGAATCCCGTCCACCAGGCCTTCGAGCTGTTCCTCGATGACCGCGTCGATGTCCACTTCCAGCAACAGATAGGACCCGCCGCGCAGATCCAGCCCCAGGTTCACCTTCTCGCTCGGAAGCCAGTCCGGCAGGTCGCGCAGCTGCGAGCGGTCGAAAAGGTTGGGCACGGCGAATGCCACGCCCAGCAACAGGACGACGATGACCGCGGCAATTTGCCACCTGGGTATCTGTATCATTTCAACTCATGTGCCCGTGGTTGCCCAGCGCTGCCTGCCCGCCGCCGGCAAATCACCCTCTACGCTCTCAGTTCTTGCGGCCGCCCCGGCGCCCCTTCTGCTGGCCCGATTTCTGCCCGGATTGCGCTTCTTCCTCGGCTTCCTCTTCTTCGTCCTCGTCCTCATCGTTGGCGTTGGCCGGCGCCGGCTCCGTTTTCGAGAGCACCTCGCTGATGGTCTGGCGGACCACCCGCACGCGTACGCCCTCGGCGATTTCCACCTGCAGCTCGCGCTCATTCAACACTTTGGTGACCGAGCCGATGATGCCGCCGGCGGTGACCACCCGGTCGCCGCGGCGCAAGGCCTCGACCATTTGCTTGTGCTCTTTCATCCGCTTTTGCTGCGGACGGATAAGCAGGAAGTAGAAGACGACGAAGATAAGGATCAGCGGCAACAGGCTGATGATGTCGAAGCCTGGCGCCTGACCGCCCGCTTCCTGCGCGAATGCCGGCGTCACGAACATGGTTGAGGAACCTCCCTCTCTGGGCCCGGACAGCGGCTTCCGGGCGTTTGGCCGGGCGGACTATAACGGCCCGATTGCGAATTGCAATGCCGCGCCGAAGCAAGGAATCCAAAGGCAAAAGCAGGACTGCGCGCCCACGCCCGAGATCACCTCTCCCGCGCCCGTTACAACGCAGAAGCGGCGCCGAATTGATTTTGCGGCGGGGCGCCGATAGGCTCCTGCCCGCTTGCCGCCCTCGTGCCCGAAGAATTGGGCGCAATCGTGGCGCGCGACCAGCGGAGCCCTCAGGCGATGAGCCATCCGAAAGACACATCCACCGACCATCTCGCCGGCCTGCTGGCGCGGGTGGCAGACGCGCTGGAACGCCTCGCGCCGCCGGCTGCCGAGGACGTATCGCTGGACGCTGCGGAAGCCTTCGTGTGGCACGCCTCGCCCGAGGCGTTGGAGCCGGTCTCCGAAATCAACCGGCTCGATCTGGAACTGCTCAAGGGCTTGGGACGGCAGGCGGAAACCCTGGTCGAGAACACCCGTCGCTTCGCCCGCGGGCTGCCGGCGAACAACGCGCTGCTGTGGGGCGCTCGCGGCATGGGCAAGTCCTCCCTGGTCAAGGCGGTGCACGGAAAGGTCAATGCAGATGCCGCGGAGCACGACCACGAGACCCTGGCGCTGGTGGAGATTCACCGCGAGGACATCACCTCCCTGCCCCGGTTGCTGGCCCGCCTGCGCGATCAGCCGCGCCGCGCGATCCTGTTCTGCGACGATCTCAGCTTCGATGCCGACGACACCAGCTACAAGTCCCTGAAGGCGATGCTGGAGGGCGGCGTCGAGGGCCGGCCGGAAAACGTCGTCTTCTACGCCACCTCGAACCGGCGGCACCTGCTGTCGCGCGAGATGATCGAGAACGAGCGCTCGACGGCGATCAGCCCCTCGGAAACCGTGGAGGAAAAGGTCAGCCTGTCCGACCGCTTCGGCCTCTGGCTGGGCTTCCACAAGTGCGACCAGGATACCTTCTTCTCCATGGTCGACGGCTATGCGGAATTTTACGGTCTGGACCTCGCAAAGGAGCAGCTACACGCCGAGGCCAACGAGTGGGCAATCACGCGCGGCGGGCGCTCCGGCCGCGTGGCCTGGCAATACATCCAGGATCTCGCCGGTCGCCTGGGCAAGCGCCTTGATTGAGAAACCGCTTTCAGCGGCGGCGCCACACCATTGAAATGCTTTCGTTCTTAGATGCGCATACCTATGCGGCGATCTGCCGGGCAATGATCAGGCGCTGAATGTCGCTGGTGCCCTCGTAGATCTGGCAGACGCGCACATCGCGGTATATGCGCTCGACGGGAAAGTCCTCCAGGTAGCCATAGCCCCCGTGAATCTGGATCGCCGCGGAGCACACCTCCTCGGCTATCTCAGAGGCATAGAGCTTGGCCATCGCCGCCTCCTTCAGGCAGGGCTGGCCGGCGTCGCGCAGGCTGGCGGCGTTGAGGGTCAGTAGGCGTGCGGCCTCGATCTTGGTGGCCATGTCGGCCAGGCGGAAGCCGACGGCCTGGTGCTCCACGATCGGCCGGCCCATGCTATGACGCTCCTTTGCATAGGCCAGCGCCTGCTCGTAAGCCGCACGGGCCATGCCGACGGACTGGGCGGCGATGCCGATGCGGCCGCCCTCCAGGTTCGACAGCGCGATCTTGTAGCCCTGTCCTTCCTCGCCCAGCATGAGCTCCGGCGGCAGCTTCATGTTATCGAAAACGATCTGGCAGGTGTCCGAAGAGCGCTGGCCCAGCTTTTTCTCCACGCCCGCGACGCTGTAGCCCGGCGTGTCGGTCGGCACGATGAAGGCGGAGATCCCCTTCTTCCCGGCGTCTGCGTCGGTAACGGCGAAGACAATGGCGACATCCGCATTGCGCCCTGAGGTGATGAACTGCTTCGTGCCGTTGAGAACCCACTGGTTGCCGTCGCGCCGCGCGACGGTCTTGATCGCCGCTGCGTCCGAGCCCGCCTGCGGCTCGGTCAGGCAAAACGCGCCCAGCATCTCGCCGCGCGCCATGGGCTCCAGAAAGTTTTTCTTCTGCTCGTCGGTGCCAAATTTCAGGATCGGCATGCAGCCCACCGAGTTGTGGACCGCCATGATGGTCGAGCACGATCCGTCGCCCGCCGCCACTTCTATCAGCGCAAGCGCGTAGGCGACATTGTCGGTGCCCGCACCGCCGTGTTCCTCCGGCACCAGCATCCCCAGAAATCCAAGGCCTGCCATCTCCTGCACGGCTTCGGAGGGAAAGCTCGATTCGCGGTCCCACCGCGCGGCGTTGGGCCACAGCTTCTCTTGCGCGAATTGCCGCGCTGTATCCTGAATGAGGGTCTGTTCCTCGCTCAGTTGCATGGTTTTTCGATCCTGCGTCGTCGGTGAAGGAACCGGCGGCGTTCAACCGCCGCTTGGCCCGGGTTTGGCATCGTCCTTAACACGCGTCTTAGCCCAGGGTTTTGCCTAAGGCCAGCTTTAGGCTTCGCATCGACTTTAACAGGTTCTATGCCGCGGCCCAGCCTCGAGGGGCTCTGTCATTTCCGCACCGGTCTTGACGCAGCCGATAGGAAAATAGGCCTCGGTCGCGGTGAAGCAAGAGCCCGATGGGCCGACAGCAAAGATCCGCCCCTGCGAGCCATCGATCGCCGTTGCTTGTGCGCTGCAAAATATGCAGGATGCTTCCACACCAAGGAGGCTCCCCGATGCGCTACCACTTCCACACAGTCGATGTCTTCACAGACCGGTTGTTCGGTGGCAATCCCCTGGCCGTGTTTCCCGAGGCCAAGGGTCTGAAATCCAAGCAGATGCAATCCATCGCAAGAGAGTTCAATCTCTCCGAGACGGTGTTCGTCTTCCCGCCCGATAATAAGGAAAACACACGCAAGCTGCGCATCTTCACCCCGGCGCAGGAGTTGCCCTTCGCCGGTCATCCAACCATTGGCACCGCCTTCGCCCTGGCCTCTACCGGGGCCGTCGATCTGGTCGAAGGAGAGACTGAGATCATTCTGGAGGAAGGTGTCGGCCCGGTTACGGTCTCGGTCACCGTGACGGATGGAAAGCCTGTCTTCGCTCGCTTCACCGCCGCCTCCGATCCCGAGTTCGGCCCGCCGCCGCCCGCGCGCGAAAAGATCGCCGAATGCCTGGGCCTGAAAGCCCGCGAAGTGGGCACGGGAGATGCCGAGCCCATGGCCGTTTCCTGCGGCGTGCCCTTCCTTTTCGTGCCGCTTCGCAACAGCCGGGCGGTCGCCCACGCGGAGGCCAATCAGCCTGCCTGGCGTCAGCATCTTGGCGACTATTGGGCGCAACAGATCTACCTCTTCAGCTTCGATACCCGCGAACGCGGCGCGCAGATCCACGCCCGCATGTTCGGACCCGAAGTGGGCATCGTGGAAGATCCGGCCACCGGCTCGGCCGCATCCGCGCTCGCCGCTTACCTGGCGCGCCTGGAACGGGCGCAGGAAGGCACGCTGCGCTGGATCGTCGAACAGGGCATCGAAATGGGCCGGCCCAGTCTGCTGGAGGTGCAGTGCACGGTCTCCGGCGGCAAGGTCACCTCGGCTCAGGTCGGCGGCGGCGCGGTCATGGTCAGCGAAGGCGACATGCTCGTCGCCTGAGGCCCATTACCAGGGCAATTCCTCACCGTTGTAGCTGAAGAAGCGTCCCGACTGCTCGGGTCCTGCGGAATCGATGATCTTGCGCAAGCCCGCCACGCTCTCCTCGGGCGAAAGGTCGGCGTCCGGCCCGCCCATGTCCGTGCGAACCCAGCCGGGATGCACCGCGATCACGGAAATATTCCTCTCTTTCAGGTCGATAGAGAGGTTCTTCGTGACCATGTTGAGCGCGGCCTTCGACGAGCGGTAGATATACTGGTTGCCGCCCGAGGTGGCGGTGATCGACCCCATCTTGCTCGAGATATTCACGATCAGCTTCCGCTCGCTCGCGGAGACCAGGTCGACGAGCTTCTCCGATACGCGGAGCGGCGCCATCACGTTGGTCTCGAAGACCTGCAGCCAATCGTCGTAGACGATGTTGCCGAGACGGCCCTTGCGCGGTCCGAACAGGCCGGCGTTGTTGATCAAAACGTCGATCGGCGTCTGGCCCAGGCCGCGCGCGAGACCGGCGACGCTCAGGCCCTCATTGACATCGAGGCGGTGGATTTCGACGTCGCCATCGAGCTCTTTCAGCGCCTTCGCCCTTTCAGGCTGGCGACAGCAGGCATGCACACTCCAGCCATCGCGTGCGTAGCTGCGCGCGAATTCCAGGCCAAGTCCGCGGTTGGCGCCGGTGATGAGTACGCTTGGCATTGCGACACCTCTTGCAAGTGGCCGGAAACCGGCCGTCCGGTCTATCCAGCCATTGCGCGATTGGATCAAGCTTGGTTGCGACGGAATCACGTTCATGAACGCCGTGAACGGCGGCCAGGTTCGCCGCAGCTTTCCCAAGCTAACGCGTTAAGCGAATTTCAACCGCATTTTAGAACGCTGTGGTATATTTTCGGCTGATTCCCGAACGCGGAGGCCGCCATGAAGCCTGAATGGCCACACCTTGCGAGACTTCCCGGTTTCTTGCCCGCCGCCGCCGCGGCGCTGACCCTCGTTCTCGCCGGCTGCTCGATAGTTGAGTCGGGCACCTTGGGCCTAGACGCGCCATCCATGCAGCTGCAGGTGGGTCCACCGCCCCCGCCGCCAACCTTCATCACCGTCGTGAACGAAGACGGCGTCAAGCTGGTGGATCAGGAAGTCCCGCGCAGCGGACTGATAACCGCTAATCCCGCAGGCGAGCAGATGACCGGCGAACTGACTGTGATCGTCCGCACAGCCGGGCGGGGCGAGTCGACGACCACCATCGATGTTGGCGAGAACGAACGCCTGGAAATCGACGTCGACCGGGATACGGCGACGGTCACCGACGTGCGCAAGGTGCCCGTTGCCTCGACGGCCGATACCGATGATTCGAATGTCGCAGGAGATTGAGGCGCTGGGACAGCTAGGCCTGGGCCTTCTGTCGGCGCTTGGGGCGCGCCACCAGTTCGCCGCCACAGTTCGGACAGATGTCCTGCATCTCGCCGGCGCAAGCAGGACAGAAGGTGCATTCATAGGAGCAGATCCGGGCCTCGGCATCATGAGGCAGGGGCCGCTCGCAGCGCTCGCAGGCGGGTTTCATGGAAAGGGCCAATTCAATCCTCCAGGGCCAAGGCTGGCAGCGACGGGCTCAGAGATCAACCCGCGCTCGGCTTCCAGGCGTCCGGAGGCAATATAGAAAGGGTCACGATATGAAATGGACTCTAGATGCCGTGCGATCCGGACTCGTCGGCCTGATTTTCATCGCGTCCGTCTTCCTGGCCGCGTGTAACCAATATCCAATTCAGGGCACCCATCCCGACG
>JAWVYK010000129.1:0-8073 GCA_033722755.1 Rhodovibrionaceae bacterium
CAGGGGCTTTCCCCGCGCACCCGCGCGACCAGCCGCGCCACATGGTCCGGCGGCGTTTGCGGAACCACGCCGTGACCCAAATTGAAGATATGCGGGCCGCCGCCCAAGGCTGATAGGATCCGCTCGACGCCGGCATCCAACGCCGCTCCTCCCGCCACCAGAAGGGCCGGATCCAGGTTTCCCTGGAGCACCGTCTTGTCCTGCAATTCCCGCGCCGCCCAGTCCAGGGGAACATTGCTGTCCAGCGACAGCCCGTCCGCCCCGCAGCTCTCCGCGTAAACCCGGTAGGCCGGCCCCGCCATGCGGGGAAACACGAGCACCGGTATATCCGGATGCACCGCCTTCACCCGCGTGACGATCCGCCGGATCGGCTCCAGCGACCACCGATGCAGCTCGTCGGCGGCCAACGCGCCAGCCCAGGAATCGAAGATCTGCAGCGCCTGCGCCCCGGCCTCTACCTGGCGCACCAGATAGACCGCCACCGCCTCCGCGAGCGTGTCGATCAGCCGTCCGAAGCTCTCGGGATCGGCATAGGCCCAGCGTTTCGTAGCAAGGAAATCCTTGGAGCTTCCGCCTTCCACCATGTAGGTCGCCAAGGTCCAGGGCGCGCCGGCAAAGCCGATCAGCGCCGTTTGCGACGGCAGCGCCTCAGACAGCCGGTCCAGCGTCTCGTAGACCGGCTCCAGCCGATCGTGCAGCCGCTGCTCGTCCAACTCGGGTATGGCGGCAGGATCGTCGAGGGGCTCCAGCTTCGGCCCGGCGCCTTCTTCGAACCAGAGCTCGCGGCCAAGCGCATGCGGCACGACGAGGATATCGGAAAACAGGATCGCCGCATCGAAATCGAAGCGGCGGATCGGCTGCAGCGTCACCTCGACGGCGAAGGACGGCGTGTAACAGAGGTCGAGAAACGATCCCGCCTTCTGGCGCAGCTCCCGGTATTCCGGCAGATACCGCCCGGCCTGGCGCATCAGCCAGACCGGCGGCCGCTCCACGCGCTCGCCTCGCAGGACGCGTAACAACGCGCTGCTCTCGCGTGCGCTTTGCTGGTTTGTCTCGGGCAATCCGCTCATGGCCGCTCGTCTTAACTGACTCTTATTTAAAGAGAAAGGTTGTCGTAGTTGTTGGTGGCTGTGGAAATCCGGGATTACCGCTGTGCCGCGATTGTCCCGCACCCGGATGTGGACGAGCGCGGTCCGTGTCCGAGGCTTCGGGAAAGGCTCGGGAAAAACGCGTACAATGGCGCGACTCGCGAATGGGGAAAACGAGGATAATCTTGCGCCGGCGCGCACCCGCATGCGACTTTTCCCGCCTTGGGGAAAAGCTGCAGCAAGCGCCCCAGACTTGCGGAGAAATCGTTGGTCAGGGTGTGCGAAAATGTGCCGGTGTGTGCGCACTGCCGGTTTATCCCCGCTTTCAGGCCGCGATCCCCAGGGCCACGGGCGGGGGCCGCGGGCGGGCCTGGGGAGCCGGCTGCGAACTGAATTTTGCCACCTGTCAGACGGAATTCGGCGATGACCACCCACCACCTGCATCTCGTATCGGACGCCACGGGCGAGACCATCAACTCCGTCGCCCGCGCCTGTCTGGTGCAGTTCAAGGGTGTCGAGCCGATCGAGCACGTCTGGAGCCTGGTGCGCACCCGCGGGCAGATGGACAAGGTGCTCGCCGGCGTACGCGAGCATCCGGGCCCGGTGCTGTTCACGCTCGTAAACGAGGAGCTCCGCGGTCTTCTCATGTCGGGCTGTCGCAGCATCGGCGTGCCCTGCATCCCCGTGCTCGACCCGGTGATCTTCGCGCTGGCCTCGTATTTCGGCGTCGGCATCCGCGGGCAGCCGGGCCTGCAGCACGTGATGGACACCGAATACTTCGAGCGCATCGAGGCGATGAACTTCACGATGAGCCACGACGACGGGCAGATGCTGGCCGACATCGAGCAGGCCGACGTGGTGCTCGTCGGCGTCTCGCGAACATCCAAGACGCCGACGTGCATCTATCTGGCCAACCGCGGCATCAAGGCCGCCAACGTGCCCGTCGTCCCCAACATGCCGCTGCCCGACGAAGTCCTGCGCGCACGCCATCCCATGGTCGTGGGCCTTACCAAGGACCCGAACCGTCTGGTGCAGCTTCGCCGCAACCGGCTGCGCATGAAGGACAGCGAGATGCAGGAGACCGACTACGTGAATCTCGAAAGCGTGCGCGAGGAGGTCGCCTATGCCAGGCGCGTGTGCACCAAGCACCGCTGGCACATGATCGACGTTACCCGGCGCTCGATCGAGGAGACCGCGGCCAGCATTCTCTCGCTCTACGCCCAGCACCAGGCGAAGGCGAGCTAGGCCGATGGCCGCGAACGCGGAGGTCCGGCGCATTGGCGGCGCAGAAGCCGAAGGCCCGCCGGTCATTCTCGCCTCAAAGAGTTCCTCGCGCCGCCGCATGCTGGCGGATGCCGGTGTGCCGCACAGCGCCGAAGCCGCCCAGGTGGACGAGGCGGAAATCAAACTGGCCCTGCAGCGCGAACGGGCGACGCCCGCCGAAATCGCCGAGACGCTTGCGGAATTGAAGGCGCAGCGCCTGTCCTTGCGCAACGCCGGCGCGCTCGTCGTCGGCGCCGACCAGGTTCTGGAATGCAACGGCGTAATGTTCGACAAGCCGGCCGATATGGACCAGGCGGCCGGTCACCTGGCGGCGCTTTCCGCCCGCCGGCATACGCTGATCGCCAGCGCCTGCGTGGTGCGCGACGGCACGCGGATCTGGCACTACCAGGACCGTGCGACATTGCAGATGCGCCCGCTCAGCGAGGCTTTCATCGCCGCCTATCTGGCGGCTGTCGGTGAGCGGGCGCGGGATTCGGTCGGCGCCTATCAGCTCGAAGGCCTGGGCGCCCAGCTTTTTACCCGCGTGGAGGGGGATTTCTTTACCGTGCTCGGCCTGCCGCTGCTGCCGCTTTTGGATTTTCTGCGCAACCACAAGGTTCTGATGACATGATCCTCAGCGGCAAAGCAGCGCTTGCGGGCGTTATGGGCTGGCCCGTCGGTCATTCGCGATCGCCGCGGCTGCACGGCTACTGGCTGGAGCAGCTTGGGCTCGACGGCGCCTACCTTCCCCTTGCGGTGCGCCCCGATGACCTGGAGAGCGCCCTGCGGGCCCTGCCGAAGCTGGGCTTCCGCGGCTGCAATCTGACGGTGCCGCACAAGGAGGCGGCGCTCGAACTCTGCGACGAGGCCGACGCCAACGCGCGGCGAATCGGCGCGGTCAACACCGTGGTCGTCGGGCCGGAGGGATCGTTGCGCGGGCGCAATACCGATGCGTACGGCTTTCGCCAGAATATCCTCCAGTGCGTGGCGGAAGACGGCCTGGATTGGTCCTTCGATGCCGGCCCGGCAGTGGTGCTGGGCGCCGGCGGTGCGGCGCGCGCCGTGCTCAGCGCGCTGGCCGACGCCGGAACGCCGGAGGTCCGGCTGGTGAATCGCACCCGCGCGCGCGCCGAGGCCCTTATGCAGGAGATGGAGTTGGCCGGCAGCGTGCATGACTGGGGTGACGGCTCCGCGCTGGAAGGCGCTAATCTGCTGGTCAATACGACCTCGCTGGGGATGACCGGGCAGCCGCCGCTCGCGATCGACCTCGCGCCCCTGCCCAAGCAGGCGCTCGTCCACGATATCGTGTACGCGCCGTTGCTGACCGGGCTGCTCGAGGCGGCGCGTGCGCGCGGCAATCCGACGGTCGATGGGCTGGGCATGCTGCTGCACCAGGCGGTGCCGGGATTTGCCGCCTGGTTCGGCACAACGCCGGAGGTCACCGCGGAACTGCGCAGCTTCGTGCTGCAGGACTAGAAAAGGCAACGGGCCGTGGCGATGCGCGTTCTGGGACTCACCGGATCGATCGGCATGGGCAAGTCCGCCGCGGCCGAGATGCTGCGCCGCATGGGTTTGCCCGTGCACGACGCCGACGCGGCGGTGCACCGGCTGATGGCCAGGAACGGCGCCGCCGTCGAAGCCGTCGAAAGGGCCTTTCCCGGCGTAACCAAAGACGGTGCGGTCGACCGCAAGGCGCTGGGCGAACGGGTGTTCGGCGATCCCGCGGCGTTGCGCCGGCTGGAGGCAATCCTGCATCCGCTGGTCCGCCGCGAGGCGCGCGATTTCCTGCGCCGTCAGGCGCGCAATGGCGCCCGCGCGGCGGTGCTCGACATACCGCTGATGTTCGAAACCGGCGGCCAGCAACTCTGCGACGCGGTGCTCGTCGTCACCGCCCCGCGGTTCGTGCAGGACGCCCGGGTGCTCTCCCGGCCGGGCATGACGGCGGAGCGTCTGGCCCAGGTGCGCGCCCAGCAGATGGACGAGGCGGAGAAGCGGCGCCGGGCGGATTTCGTTATTCCCACCGGCCGGCACAAGGGACAGACCTTGCGTCATCTGCTGGCCGCAGTCAGACTCGTCGAATCGGGCCGATACCGCCGCCACGGCCTGCCGGCCTGGCCGCCGCGGTCTTTCCGGCCGAACCCGCCGGCGCCGATCATGCAACGGCGCCCGGCACTCATTCCCTGAGGCGTCTGTTCCGCCACGGTGAGGCAGCCATGCGTGAAATCGTTCTCGACACCGAAACGACGGGCCTGAGTCCGGATGACGGCCACCGCATCGTCGAGATCGCCTGCCTGGAACTCGTGAACCACGTGCCGACCCGGCGCACCTTCCGAAAATACGTGAACCCCGAGCGCGACATGCCGGAAGACGCGTTGGGCGTGCATGGGCTCTCCGAGGAATTTCTCGCCGACAAACCGGTCTTCGGCCAGGTGGCCGAGGAGTTCCTGACCTTCATCGGCGAGGATCCGCTGGTCATCCACAACGCCGAGTTCGACCTGAAATTTCTGAATGCAGAGCTGGCGCCGCTGGGATTCCCGTCCCTGCCAGGCGCGAGGGCGGTGGACACTTTGGCCATCGCGCGCCAGCGCTATCCCGGCGCGGCGAACAGCCTGGACGCGTTGTGCAAACGCTTCGAGATCGACAATTCGGCGCGCACCTATCACGGCGCACTGCTCGACTGCGAGCTTCTGGCGGAGGTCTATCTGGAGCTGATCGGCGGACGCCAGCCCGGCTTCCAGCTGGCAAGCGCGGCGGCGGAGCGCGCGCGGGCATCCGAGCGCCCGACACGGCCGGCGCGCCCGCATGCGGCTAGCGAGGGCGAGCTCGAAGCGCACGCAGCCATGCTGGAGAAGTTGAGCGACCCGTTGTGGCGCCGGCGGAGCTGAAACCGGCCCGCGTCACGCTCAGGCGCCCGATGACGTGCCGTCGCTGTTCTTTTTATCGCCGTTCTTTTTATCTCCGGTCTTTTGATCTCCGGTCTTTTGATCTCCGGTCTTTTGATCGCCGGTCTTTCCAGCCTCGTCTGCGCCGGGTGCGCCGGGCGCACCGGTCTGCTGGCTGCTTTCCGCGGAACGCTTCCGGGATTCGTAAAGCTTGCGGAAATCGATCGGGTTGATCAGCAGCGGCGGGAAGGAGCCGTCGCGGGTCGACGTGGTGATGATGTCGCGCACGAAGGGAAAGAGGAAGCGCGGCACCTCGATGAGCAGGAGCTCTTCGTAATCGGATTCCGGAACCTTCTCCCCAACGCTTACCATCGCCCCGTAGGAGACCTCTAGGATGAAGGCGGTGTCCTCTTCGGCATGGGCCTGAACATCGGTGCTGAGCACAACCTCGAAGACCTGGTCCTGCAGGCGCTGCGCGCGCACGTCGACGTTCACAGAAATCGACGGATTCTCGCGCATCTTCAGGTAGATCACGGGCGCGTTGGGGTTTTCGAAGGAGAGGTCCTTCACATACTGCGTGTTGATCTGGAAGCGCATGTCCTCGATCGAGTCGGCTTGCGCGCTGGCGGCGGCTTCCGTCCCGCCGGTGGTCTTTTCGTCGGCCATGGGTGTCTCGTTCTTTCGGCTTGTTCGGCTGGAACGGCGGCGCCCCGGGCGGCCGCCGAAAATCGGGGCGCTAGCTAGCACGCCCTCGGCCCCGGGAGCAACCGCTCAGGCGGATTCCGTGAGCGTCGGGTCGAACCGCAGCGCCTGGGCGTTGGTCACCGTCTCACCCGTCAGGCCGCGGATGAACCCCCAGTGGGAGACCACGAGCGTTTCCGACCAGTCGTGGCGCCCGGCCATATCCATGCGGAACCGGACGCAGCGCGCAAGCAGCTCGTCCAGGCTCTCGCGCTCCGGCCACCAGCGCTCCGGCAGGTGGCTGAAATCGAGGCCCGGCCAACGCGCCGAAAGTTCGGGCGTGGGGGTTCCGATGTCGCAGGTGAAGTGGGCGCGCTCGCGCACCAGGGGCTCGACGTCCACCGGCAGGGCCAGATGCTCGGCCACGATGGCCGCGGTCTCCAGCGCACGGCTGTAGGGGCTGGCGACGATGCGCCTGGCGCCGGCGCCTTTCAGCGTGCGCGCCGCGGCCTCGACCTGACGCTTGCCCTCGTCCGTCAGCCCGGGGTCGATGACGCCGGGGTCCTCGCGGGTCGCGCCGAAGTGCACGTTGAAGACCGTCTGTCCGTGACGCATCAGGATCATCGCGCGCCTCCCCGCGAGCTCCCGCCGGGGCGATCGGATTTTCCGGGCGGCAATTCCTCCGTCTCCTCCTCGGCGTGGTCGGAGGCGCCCCCTTCGTCCACCTCGCGGTAGTCGGCGTCGATCACATCGCCGTGCGGGCCGGTCCTGCGCGGCCCCGCTTTGCGCCGACCGCGCTGCGCGCCCGAGCGGGGGTCGACCTCCTCGCCGTCGACGAAGACCCGGGCTTCCGCGTGGGTTTCGACATAGCGCGCCAAAAGCCTGCGCAAGGCATTGCGCACCGCCGGCACGAAAAGCAGAAGGCCGAAGGTGTCGGTGAAGAAACCCGGGGTCAGCAGCAGCGCCCCGGCGAACAGCAGACACACCCCGTCGAACAGCTCGCGCGCGGGCAGAACGTTGTTGTCGAGCTGCCGCCGCGCGCTGGCGAGCGTCGCCGTGCCCTGATAGCGCAGCAGGCCGCTACCCGCGATCGCGGTCGCCACCACGACCGCCAGCGTCGGCCACAGGCCGATGGCGCCGCCGATCTCGATGAAAAGGGCGATTTCGATAAGCGGGACCGCAATAAATGCGGCCAGGAGAAGTAGACCCATGCTTGCCCCTTGACGTTGCCCCACTTATCTAGGGATATCTGGGTTGAAGAGCAAACGGCGGACGAAACGAATCTTGCGATTCATTCACGGCTCCGGGTCAAAGCGCCGCCCTTTGCTAAACTCGAGAGGTCCGGAGCGCCGACACTCCCGCCAAAGGCAGGGACCATGAACGGATTTCCCTTCGTCGACGTCATCATCTTCGCGGCCATTGCCGCATTCCTGGTGCTCAGGCTGCGCGGCGTACTCGGCCGGCGCACCGGCCACGAGCAGAAGATGGAGGACATGTTCAAGCGCGAAGGCCGGCAGGAGGACGGCGAGCAGGATACCGTGGTGCAGATGCCCGACCGCCGGCGCGAATCAGAGCAGGGCGGCGACGACAAGGCGGCCCAGGAAGTGGACGAAAGCGGCGATCCGGTGCGCGCCGGGCTGACGCAGATCCGCCTGGCCGATTCCAGCTTCGATCCCGACGGCTTCCTGCAGGGTGCGCGCGCGGCCTTCGAGATGGTCGTCGACGCCTATGCGCGGGGCGATTCCAAGACATTGCGGCCGCTGCTCGCCAATGACGTCTTCCAGGATTTCGACGGCGCCATCAAGGAGCGCGAGAAGAACAAGCAGAGCCTGGAGACCACGCTGGTCGGCATCGAAAGCGCCGACATCGTAGAAGCCGAACTGCAGGGCAAGACGGCCTTCATCACCGTCAAGTTCGTCTCCGAACAGGTTAACGTTCTGCGCGACGCCAAGGGCGAGGTGGTCGAAGGCGACCCGAACGAGGTCGCGAAGATCACGGATATCTGGACGTTCGCCCGCAACACGCGCTCGCGCGATCCGAACTGGACGCTGGTCGCCACCAACGCGGCCAACTAGGTCGGCCGCCAAACATTGCCGGGAACCGCGTAAGTCGATGACGCGCCTCTTCCTCGCCGCCGCCGGCCTGTTGAGATCCAGAAA
>JAWVYK010000130.1:0-8011 GCA_033722755.1 Rhodovibrionaceae bacterium
AGCCGCTGTGCCGGCGATAGTCCGTCGGGCCGCGACGTCGTCGCCGGCGACCGGGAGGACCGAGCCCCTGCACCAGGCCAAGCAATGAGGAGACAAAGCATGTCGCTGCGCAGCGAGAAATTCAGTTTCACCGGCGCCCACGGCGACGAGCTCGCCGGGCGCCTCGACCTTCCGCCGGGAAAGCCCCGAGCCTACGGGCTCTTCGCGCACTGCTTCACCTGCTCCAAGGACATATTCGCCGCGACGCGCATCGCCGAAGCGCTGGCGGAACGCGGGATTGCCGTTTTGCGCTTCGATTTCACCGGCCTGGGTCACAGCGAGGGCGAGTTCGCGAACACCAACTTCACCTCCAACATCGAGGACCTGATCGCTGCCGCGGAAGCGCTGAAACAGCAGCGCGAGGCGCCGAAGCTGCTGATTGGCCATTCGCTCGGCGGAGCGGCAGTGCTGGCGGCCGCCGGCAAGCTCGACTCGGTGCAGGCGATCGCCACCATCGGTGCGCCCGCCGACCCGGCCCACGTGGCGCATGTCGTTCAGGACAAGCGAGAGGAAATCGAGAAAAAGGGCGAGGCGGAGGTCAAGATCGTCGGCCGCAGTTTCCGCATCCGCAAGCAGTTCCTGGATGACATCGAAAGCCACCGTCTGGCGGAGACGATCGGCCGGCTTAAGCGTCCGTTGTTAATTTTCCACGCGCCGCTCGACGACATCGTGGGCATCGACAACGCGACGGAGATCTTCAAGGCGGCGAAGCACCCGAAGAGCTTTGTTTCGCTCGACGATGCCGATCACATCCTCAGCAAGCGAATGGACGCCGTCTATGTGGGCGAGGTGCTTTCCGCCTGGGCGACGCGCTACCTGGGCGACTTGACCGAAACGGCCGGTCGGCCGAAAGCCGAAGAAGGTAAAGTTGTCGTTATGGAGACCCGCGAGGGCCGCTTTACCCAGGCGATTTCGGCTGGAGGGCATGCCCTGCGCGCTGACGAGCCCGAGAGCATCGGCGGCCTGGGCAGCGGGCCGGCGCCGTACGACTTTCTACTGGCTGGTCTTGGGGCGTGCACCTCCATGACTTTGCGCCTTTATGCCGAACGCAAAGAATGGCCATTGGAACGGGCCACGGTCGAACTGGAGCACGACAGGATTCACGCGGAGGATTGCGAGGACTGCGAGACCAAGGACGGCAAGGTGGACCGCATCCGGCGCAAGATCGCGCTAGAGGGAAATCTCGACGACGAACAGCGCCAACGGCTTCTCGAAATTGCCGACAAATGCCCGGTTCACAGAACCTTGACCAGCGAGATCAAAATCGAGACGCAAGCGGACGATTGAAGCAGGTCGCAACGGCAGTTGAATCGCCGAATTCCGCGATCCTTGCGATCCGTCGCTCTTGGCGCACGCCTTGTCGCTGAGCGAACAACTAGCGCGTGACGCCCGCCGGTAAAGTCTGCTACGGTTTCGGGCCAAGAAGACGAACAACATTGGAATGCTGAAGGAATCAGACGAAAGAAAAGCGATCCTTCATGCAGAGTCGGGGAACAGGTGAGGCTGAGAAATACCGAAGCGGCGACATGGCCGATATGCCGCGGCTTCTCGCGCAAAAAGCAGTTTTCTAACAAGCTTCGTCCCGGCGGAGATTGGCAGCGGCTGGCTGTCCTAGTGGGGGCAGACAATGCAGCCGCTGTTCCGGCCTGGGGGCTTGTCTAACCGCTTGTTGGACAACGCTCCGTGCCGGCAGGCAAACCCATAACAAAAGCGCCAACAGGGAGACGTTTGATGGCTAAAGAGATCAAAGACGAAAACGGCAAGAGGGTGCACCCTTATGTGCCGGAGCTGAAAGAACAGCTCCGCAAGGGTGACATCGACCGCCGTGAGTTTATGCGCACCGCCACGCTTCTGGGCGTGTCGGCCGGCGCGGCGTACGCCATGGCCGGCAGCATCCTGGGCCACGAGGGCCCGGTTGCCAGCGCCGCCGCACAGACGCCCAAGAAGGGCGGCCGCCTGCGCTCGTCGATGCGCGTGCAGCGCATGGACGATCCGGCCACCTATGACTGGACGCAGATGTCCAACCAGACGCGCGGCATCCTGGAGTATCTGACGCGCACGGGCTCCGACAACATCACGCGGCCCTACCTGGCGGAGAGCTGGGAGGCCTCGGATGACCTGAAGACCTGGACGCTCAATCTGCGCAAGGGCGTGACGTGGAACAACGGCGACGAGTTCAACGCCGACGACGTGGTGCACAACTTCACCCGCTGGCTGGATCCGGAGACCGGCTCGTCGAACATCGGTCTGTTCAAGACGATGACCGAGACGACCGACGACGGCAAAACCAAGATGACCGAGGGCGCGGTCGAGAAGGTCGACAGCCACACGGTGCGCCTCAACCTGAACTCGCCGGAGCTGGCGATTCCTGAGAACCTCTACAACTATCCGACGGCCATCGTGCACCGGATGTTCGACGAGTGGGGCGGCGATCTTTCCAAGAAGCCCGTGGGCACCGGCCCATACGAGCTGGGAGAATTCCAGATCGGCGAGACGTGCGTTTTGAAACGGCGTCAGGGCTATTGGGGCCGTGAGCCCTATCTGGACGCGATCCACTACATCGACCACGGCGACGACCCGATGGCCGGCATCTCGGCCCTGGCCTCGGGCCAGGTCGACCACGTCTACGAGGTGGACATCAACTCCATCGACGTGGTGGAGAAGCTGCCCAACGGCGTGCTGCACGAGGTCACCACGGCGCAGACCGCCGTCGCCCGCATGCAGGTCGACAAGAAGCCGTTCGACGATATGCGGGTGCGTCAGGCAGTCGTACTGGCTGCGGACAACCGCAAGCTGCTCGAGCTGGCCTACCGCGGCCGCGGCTCGGTGGCGGAGAACCACCACGTCTCGCCGATCCATCCGGAGTATTTCAAGCTGCCGCCGCTCAAGCGCGACGTGGAGAAGGCCAAGGCCCTGCTGCAGGAAGCGGGTTACAGCGACGGCCTCACGGTGAAGATCGACCTCGGTTCCGCCGACGCGTGGCACCTGGCGGCCTGTCAGGGCCTGAAACAGCAGCTCGCCGAAGCCGGCATCAATCTCACGCTGAACCCGATGCCAGGCTCGAGCTACTGGGATGTCTGGGACAAGACGCCCTTTGGCTTCACGTCGTGGACGCACCGCCCGCTGGGCGTGATGGTGCTCAACCTCGGCTACCGCTGCGGCGTGCCGTGGAACGAGTCGAACTACTGCAACAAGGAGTTCGACAAGAAGCTCACGAACGCAAGCTCGATCCTCGATCCGGGCGAGCGTCGCAAGGCGATGGAGGACGTCGAGCAGATCCTGCAGAACGACGCCGTCATGGTGCAGCCGCTGTGGCGCGCGGTCTTCGCAGCCACCTCGGACAAGGTGAGGGGCTACAAGGTTCACCCGACGCAGTACCACCAGTTCCAGGACGTCTGGCTGGAAGGCTGAATCGTCTGACGATTGCGGCGCCCGCGAAGCCTATGGCGCTTCGCGGGCGTCGTGCTGCCTGTGCTTAGAACATGGCCACGATGAGCCCCACGGCCACGACCATGACCAGGGTGAAGCTCGTCACAAAGATGTGGGCTTTGGCTTTGTCTGACATCGCAACCTCCCTGACGCACGCGATGTCGGGGCCACCAGTGCGCTCAGCCTACGCTCCAAGGTCCGTGCTGCCAAGACCCGGCAAGGCTGGGAAGCCTTCCCCGAGGTTGCCAAGCCGCACCACATGTCCAAGGCTAGGGCCATGACGAGCAAGCATCTCCTGATCGTGGCCCACGCACCCTCGCCGAACACCCGCAAAATGGCTGAAGCCGTGCTTGCCGGGACGCGCCACCCGGATATCGAGGGCGTCGAGGCGAAGCACATACCGCCGCTGGAAGCCGGTCCCGACGATGTGCTGGCCGCTGACGGCCTGATCCTGGGCACCACCGAGAACCTCGGCTACATGAGCGGCGCCCTGAAGGATTTCTTCGACCGCAGCTACTATCCGGTGCTGGAGGAAACCCAAGGCCTGCCCTACGCGCTCTATATCCGCGCCGGCCGCGACGGAACGGGCACGAAACGCGCGGTGGAGAGCATCGCCACGGGCCTGCGATGGAAAGCTGTGCAGGATCCGCTGATCTGCCGCGGCGAATGGCAGGAAGACTTCGTTCAGCAGTGCGAGGAGCTCGGCACGATGATGGCCGCGGGCCTCGAGGCCGGAGTGTTCTAGTGGCTGGGACGACGCGCGGTCCGAAAAGCACGACGGCCTCCGCGGTGGGCGCGTGGAGCTTTTCCCAACTGATTGCAAATCTGGAAGGCCGCGGCGAACGCCCGGCCATACTTCAGGTCACGCCTGAGGATGTGGAGACCTGGACCGCCAGGGACTTGGCGGTCGCCGGCAAGCGCCTGGCGGGCGGACTGGCCGCCGCAGGCCTTGAAAGCGGGGAGCCGGTCGCTCTCTACGCGCCCAACCGGCCGGAATGGGTGGTCGTCGCCCTCGGCGTCATGGCGGGAGGCGGCGTGCTGCTGCCGATCGACGATCTGGCCGACGCGGCGGAAGCTGAAAAGCTGCTTTCGCGCGTGCGCCCCAAGCGGATCGTCACCGTGCGCGCCCATCTGGACGACCTCGGCCAGATCGAGGATGGCGCGCCCTCCGAGGTCTACCTGCTGGACGCCGACAATGGCGATGAGGAAGATCGCGGCGGCGGCAAGTCCTGGCGGGCGCTGTTGGCCGACGAGCCCGCCGATTTGCCCGAACTGGACGCAGAGCGGCCCTGCGCGCGTCTGGCCACCTCGGGCACGACGGGTCCGCCCAAGATCTTCGATCTGACGGAGGCCAATATCGCCGCCAACGTCACGGCCATCGTCGGCGAGGATATCGTCCACGACGGCGATCGGGCGCTGCTGCCCCTGCCGCTGCACCATGCCTATCCGCTGGTCGTCGGCACGCTGACCCCGCTGACCGCCGGCACCGCTATGGTCCTGCCCGAAGCCGCCAGCGGCCCGCAGATCCTGCATGCGCTGAACGCCGCCAGGGTCAGCGTCATCGTAGGCGTGCCGCGTCTCTATGACGCGCTCGTAACCGGGATGGAATCGAAGGTGGCGCAAGCCGGCGGCCCGGCGCGTCGTGCGTTCACCGCCCTGCTCGGCCTTTCGGCGTGGAGCCAGGAGCGCCTCGGTCTGCCGCTCGGCAAATGGCTCTTTGCCCCGCTGCGCCGGCGCATGGGTCCGGATGTGAGGCTTCTGGTCTCTGGCGGCGCCCATCTGGCCGCGCCCTTGCAGCGGCGGCTGGAAGCGCTCGGGTGGCTCGTGCTCTCCGGCTACGGACTGGCCGAGACGGCCTCCGTGTTCACCGCCAACCGGCCGCGCAACCGCCGCCTGGGAAGCGCCGGCTATCCTCTGGGCGACGGCGAGATTCGCATCGCCGAACCGGATGACGACGCCGTCGGACAGGTGCAACTGCGCGGCAGCTGCATTACGCCGGGCTACCGCGACAATCCGGAAGCCAACGAGGCGGCCTTTTCGGCCGACGGGTGGTTCCGCACCGGCGATCTCGGCCGCGTCGATGCGCAGGGGTTTCTGTTCATCTCCGGGCGCAAGACCGAGATGATCGTGCTTCCCGGCGGCAAGAAGGTGCATCCGGAAGAGCTGGAGAAAATCTACCAGCGGGCCGGCACGGTGGAGGAGGTCGCCGTTCTGGAGCGTGGCGATCAACTGGTCGGTCTGGTGCGCCACGACGTCAAGGCCGTGAGCGAAGGCGGCAGTTTCCATGTCGAGCAGGCGGTACGCGCCGAACTGGGCGAAATCATGCGGGATTTGCCCTCGCACTACCGTCTGGCCGGCCTGGCGGTGACGCGCGAGAGCTTTCCGCGCACGCGCCTCGGCAAATACCGGCGCTTTCTTCTGGAGGAGATCTACGACCGGGTAAAGGCGGGCGGCAAGCGGGAGAGCGCCCCTGAATTGAGCGCGGAGGACCGACGGCTTCTGGAGGAACCGCTGGCCGCCAAAATCTGGCGCATCCTCAAGGAGCAGTTCCCCGGAGAGCCCTTCGATCTGGACAGCAGCCTGAGCCTCGACCTCGGCCTCGATTCCTTCGGCTGGATGAACTTGACGCTGTCGGTCGAGCAGCATTGCGAGGTGGCGCTGGAGCCCGAGGAGATCGCCGAGATCGACACGCCCCGGGCGCTGATCGAGGCCGTCCGGGAGAAAGCCGAGAAAGGCAAGGCCGCGAAGCCGCGCCGCGCCGCCTACGACGTCGACAAGTGGCTGCGTCCGCCAGGCCCGCTGCTGCGTGCGGCGGGCGCATGCCTCTACCGGCTCAACCGCTGGATCATGGGCGGTTGGTTCCGGCTGTCGGTGGAGGGGCAGGAGCATCTGCCCGCCGAAGGGCCGTACGTCATCGCCGTCAACCATGTCAGCGACCTCGATCCGCTGGTCGTCGGCGGCGCCTTGCCATACCAAGTCATGCAGCAGGTCTACTGGTCCGGCGAAGTAAGCCGGTTGTTCACGAATCCGCTGATGCGCCTCGTGGCGCGGATCGCCCATATTTTCCCGGTGGACGAGCGCGATCCGCAGGCCGCCGTGGCGGCGGGCGGCAAGGTGCTGGAACGCGGCGGCATCCAGATCTGGTTCCCGGAGGCCTGGCGCTCGCCGGACGGCGAGCTGCAGCAGTTCCTGCCCGGCATCGGCCGCCTCTTGGACGAGCGCGACGTGCCCGTGGTGCCGGCGCGCATATCGGGCGCGTTCGAGGCTATGCCGCGCGGCCAGAGATGGCCCCGGCGCCATCCGATACAAATCGCTTTCGGCCAACCGGCCCGGCCGCAGCAACTGGCGGAAGAAGGCGAGGGAGACAGCCCGGCGGACCGAATTGCCGACGGTTTGCGCCAACGCGTCGCTGCGCTGGAGACGCCCGCCGGGAGCAGCTGAGGCCGCCTGCTAACGACTCGCAAAAAGGCTTGCGTGCGCTGTCGGCTCCTGCCACTGCTAAGCGCCGGAAAATGCGAGCCGCCGCGTTCAACGACGGCGACAGCACAAAGCAGGGAGACAACGAGACATGACCAGGATTCGCACCACCGCCACCCGGCGAAACGTGCTGAAGACGCTGGGCGCCGGCGCTGGCCTCGTGGCTGCTGCCAGCGCCTTTCCAGCGCCCTTCGTGCGGGCCCAGCGCGCGCCGGTCAAGATCGGCGTGCTGCTGCCCTACAGCGGCACCTACGCGAAGCTGGGGGAGGCCATCACCAACGCCATGATGCTGCAGATCGAGCAGCATGGCGGCCAACTGGCCGGCCGGCCCATTGAGGTGGTCCGCCTGGACAGCGAGGCGACCCCGCCCAAGGCGACGGAGAACACCACCAAGCTGATCAACGCGGAAAAAGTCGATTTCCTGGTCGGCCCGGTGCATTCGGGAGTGGCCATGGGCATGGCCAAGATCGCCCGTGAGGAAGGCACTCTGACCGTTATTCCCAACGCGGGCGCGGACCAGCTGACCGGCGTTCTTTGCGCGCCCAACATCTTCCGCACGTCGTTTTCCAACTGGCAGCCGGGATATCCGCTGGGCAAGCTCCTGCTCGAGCGCGGTATCGAAAACGTCGTCACCTGCTTCTGGAACTACGGCGCGGGCAAGCAGTCCGCGCAGGGCTTCAAGGACGGCTTCGAGCCGCATGGCGGCAAAGTGATCAAGGATATCGGCGTGCCCTTCCCGGACGTGGAGTTCCAGGCGGTGCTGACCGAAATCGCCTCCATCGGGCCGGATGCGGTCTACGTCTTCTTCGCCGGCGGCGGCGCGGTGAAGTGGGTCAAGGACTACGCGGCGGCCGGGCTGAAAGGCAAGATTCCGCTGTTCAGTTCCGGGTTCCTCACCGAAGGCGTTACTCAGGCGCAGGGCGCGGCCGCGGAAGGCCTGGAGACCTGCCTGCACTACGCCGACACGCTGGACAACCCGGAGAACGCGGCGTTCCGGGCCGCCTACAAGGAGCGCTTCGGCGAGGAAGCCGACGTTTACGGCGTGCAGGGCTATGACACGGCGACG
>JAWVYK010000131.1:0-7968 GCA_033722755.1 Rhodovibrionaceae bacterium
ATTGCATAATTATGCAGGATTACTGCGGGCGACCCGGGTGCCACACCGGTCAGTACGATCAGGCTTCGCCCCTCGCCTGGCTCAAAGCGTGACGGAGGCGAACACCAGCAGCGTGGGACCGAACGGGGTCGAGGACGACATGCCTGGGCCTGAAATGCCTTCGCCGCGACGAGCGGGACCTTGCAAGGGCGTCAGATGCCGCTGCGTCCGGGCACCGCCTTGCGTCTGGTCTTCCCGGGAAAGCGGGCGTGACCTGGCATGACTCGGAATGGCCGGGTGCGACCCTAGGCGGACATCAGGCGTTCGAGTTCACCCGGACGTCTGTCTCGACAGACTGGGGGCCATCGAAGACGTTGAACCAGAGGCTCAACTCCATCGCTTCGTCGACGATGGCACGGATGTCCTCTTCAGCCGCTGGGCTCTGCACGTCGATTGTAAGGCGGAAGCCTTTGAACCCCGGCTTGACGTTGTCCATTCGGAAAAAGCCGCGGTCGTCATGATCGGCTTCTATATCCAGATCGATGCCGTCGATCTGCAAGCCAGCCTGTGCGGCCAGCATTTTGGTCGTTATGGCCAGGCATCCGGCAAGCGCGGACAAGCCATATACGCTGGGCGAAGGCGCGTTTCCCTCGCCGCCGACTGAGACGGGTTCGTCTATCTCCGTGCTCCATTCGTCGCTTTGCGCAACGCACTTCAGTCCCTGTTCAAGGCGCAAGTGCAAGCTCGTGCGTCCTTCCGCGATCGACGGGCGCAATTCGATCGCTTCGCGTGCGCGCGCCAACGTGGTTCTGATTTCCTGGTCGCTGGCCATTGGTTCCTCCCGGTTGGCTTGCGTCAACGATGACACGCCAGGGCTTCGGGGCGGATCCCCGTTGCATAGTATATTCCTTTTCTGAGTGAATGGCTCATGCGGTCGACAATGACCAGCAAGAGTCATCCGGGCTGTTCTTTGCAAAAACGCGCTTTGGATTTCAGAGCGGACGTAGAAAGCTGAACTTATTAGTCCTGTCGGCGTTGGAGAGGCAAATGGACGCGCAAGAGGCCATCGAGGCGACGCTCGAGGAGTATGCTGAGGCTTATTGTTCCAAAGACATCGATCGCTTGATGGCGCTTTTCGATGACGGAGACGAAATTTCCCTGATTGGCACCGGAGCGGACGAGCTCTGCGCAGGCCGGTCGGCGGTCGAGAGTGTTTTCCGCAGGAACTTTTCCGAAGCCACCGCCAGGCGGTTTGACTGGCATTGGAAACATCTGATTGTGGCCAACGACTGTGCGGTCGTGGCTCTCACGCTGACCATCCATTTGCAGATTGATAACCGCTCATTGGAGGTGCCGGTCAGGTGGACCGTAACGCTGCTCAACAGGTCTGGTCGATGGCGCTGGCTCCACCGCCACGCTTCATCTGCAGCGGCATCTCAGCATCCCGGCGCTGCTTACCCGGAGTCCTGACCTGGCGTTTCGTATTTCGTTGTCCAACCCGATCCAAGCGCGATCGCGAGCGGTTCTTCAGAGCCGAAGCTCCAGTGATCGGTCCGTCGCCCAATCCGGTATGATACAGTGACGAGGGGCCAACGGGATAATGGCAGGTCCAGGAGAGAGGTCTCATGGCGTACTCATATGCGTGCAAGGACTGTGAGGGAATGGAAGCTTGCCCAGGAATGGTCGTCGCCGAAACAGAGGACGAAGTCTGGAGATTGATGGAACTCCACGCCCAGATCGCACACAACGAAGACCCGAAAGACTGGGACGACGAAACGCGGGCCTACCTGAAGACCCTCATTAAAACTGTCTAGCGTTCGCGCAGCCCTGATGGCCCACGCATGGACCGCCCGGGCGAGGTTCTTGACCTGCAAAGCCCGCCTGCCTGCGCCAAGGCTTCTAGTCTGGCGGCGATATTCACCGCGTCACCGAGGATATCATCGCCTTCGATAATCATGTCCCCCAGGTGAAGGCCCATGCGCAGGTCCATGCGATCGTCCCCAGGCCGTTCGCGATTGCGCTCAGCCATCTCCATTAATCGGCTGTAGCCGACCACATCCGCCATAAGGATCGCAGCCAAGCGACGTTCCACGGCGCATCCTCCCGGTTCCGAAAGCGTAGCCCGGCACACCAGGGCAAATCCACAACATGGGGACTGCGATTCGCTACATTGCTTAGGGGGTCAAATCACAGAATGCTGCCAGGGACGTTCGCCCTCTGGCCAGACGCCGCCGCGCCGGGAGCGATCAGGCAATGTCGGCCCTCAGACACATAACGGATGTGGTGCAGGTCAATGCGGAACGGCATCTTGTGAGCCTGAGCGGAAGTGACCGAACATCCGACCAGACCCGCCACACACGCGGGTTCAAATTCAAGTCTGGAACGTGTTGCCCAGTTTCTGAATATGCTCGATATCGGTGCCGCAGCAGCCACCGAGAATCGGAATGTCGTGTCGCTCGTGGATGTCCAACATCAAATCGGCCAGGTGAGTGGGAGACACGGTCAAAAGTTCTTCGCTGCCGTCCAAATCCTCCGGGTCGAGGTCCGATGTATTGGCATAAAAGCCGAAAATTCTGGCCGCGGCATCCGGATCTTTCAGTTTCGCGGCATCAAGGGCTTCGGCAAAAATTGTCGGATAGACACAGTTCACGAAATAGGCTGTTGGCGCTGCGGATGACGTATCGTCAATTTGACGCACGGCATCGACAAGCGGTGTGCCGTCCAGAATTGTTCCGTTGCGCCTAACAACGAAGCTAAGAGCATACGGCTTACCCGTCTCGGCCATCGCCTCCGCAATTCCTCTGGCCTCCGATAAGGCCGGCAGTGTCGCGGCCAGCAGAAAATCAACGCCGCTATTACACAACGCTTCCATCTGGGGGCGATGAAACTCAAGAGCGTCTTCGGCCGACAAGGCCTCAGCCGGCTTGTACGCGTCTCCCCGTGGCCCTGTCTGGCCACCCACGTATACTTCCATCCCCTGTCGAACGTAGTCGTCGGCAATTCGACGAATGAAAGCCGTATCGTCCTCGTTCACTCGGCGATCCCGAAACCGAGAGCGTTTGATACGCTCAAAGTTGGCGCGCCACGTATCAGTGACAACGATCGTTGGAAGGCCCAAGCGATGGCCAATGTCTAAGTAATCGCGGTGAGCTCGCTCCAAAACCTGCGCGCCGTGTTCGTCATAAATCAGAGCGGCATGAAAGATTTCCGGATCTACTTCGATACTCGTGTCCCGGCGAAGCTTCTCAAAAATGGAACCCTCACCAAGGCACCGCTTACGTGTGCAGATCAAGGTTGAGAAGTCCATGAGGGCCTCCTGCGGCAAACCGGCAACGCCGTCGCTGTTTAGATGCGCGGCTGACTTGGGCGGGGATGTCGCCCCTGTCACTCACAGGTTCCTGCTGCTTGGCGTGTCGGATGCACCTTATTCCAATGGTTCCAGTGTCAATTCGACTGACGCTGTTTCTACAGCCTTTTGCATGATTTCTCCACATATTCTCCCAAGAGACATCCAAGCATCGGCCCGGAAGTCTGGATATGGATAATCCACAAGGCATTTTGAAATCGAGGGGAAAGGAACAATTTCATGGACCCCGTGGATCCATCCGCTGCACAAGCAGAACAAGACACGGCCTTTGTCCGGTTCTGGAACGACGTCCTTGCTCCAAAGTTAATCCGGTTCAAGCATATACTGGTCGACGGCCTGACCCACCACAGCGCGGCGATATTCTCCTCACTGCCCGTTTAAGGAAGGCGACCGCGTCCTCGACGCGGGCTGCGGTTTCGAAGACACCGCGATCAAGCTGGCGGAACCGGTCGGACCGGATGGCGAGGTCGCCTGCCTCATCGCATCGCGCCCAACGAATTTCCTGGGACTGGACGTCCCCCGATTTCAAACATCCCATCTCTCGTCGTTCATCCTATTTTGCGTCGCGGCAACACGCGTTTTGCCCTCCGGTCATGAGACGAGCCGACGTTCGTTCGAGGGTCGTCCCGTCTTGTGATATCCCAGCAGATTGTCCCGGGAGGGGCCTCACGCTCTCGCGCCAAAGTTATGATACCCGTCCGCGCAAAGGCGGGTTTCGCGGTTGGCATGAGCCCACGATCAGCCACGGGGGCGACGAAGCATCGGAATGAGGGGCGGGCAGTTGTTCACCTGGATAACGCCAACAGCCTCGAAACCCAGTCGCGCGTAAAGGCGGCTGCTGCGCGAACTCGTTGCTTCGAGGTAGGCCGGCAGGCCCGATGCGTCGCATTCCGCAAGAACCGGTTTCATTAAAGTCTCGCCATGGCCCTGCCCCTGCGACGCTGGTTCGACGCCGATCATTGGCAGATACCAGTGAGGCTCATGCGGATGGTACGTCGCCATGGCTTCGAAAAGCGCGAACGCTCCGGCCCGCTCGCTCTCGGCCACACCTCGCTCGATCGTGCCGATGAGCATCTCTTCATCCGGCTCGACGCCCGGTGGGAGCCAAAGCGCCGCACCGGTGTCGTTGCTCAGAGCGCTGCCCGCGTGCAGCGCCGCGCCGCCGAACGCGCGCGCGACCGCAGGAAAGTGGCGCAAATACCGTGCCGGGTCGGGGAACAGCCAGCGGCAGACCGGGTCTGTGGCGAAAGCCAACGTCAGGATCGCGAATAAGCGATCCTCGTGGCGATCATCTGACGCGTCGGCGCGATGCGCCGGTTGCGTCGTCAAAGATGCAGCGATGGTTTCCATTTCCTGTCTCCTCAAGCCGCGACCATGCAGGCTTGGCAGATGTGTTCGATGTGCCGATGATCCGTTCCGCAGCAGCCGCCCAGAACATTGATCTGCGGAAAGCGCTCACGCAGGTTCCGGTAATCGGCGCCCAGTTCCGCGGGCTCGCCCGAGTCCAGTTCCTCGGCCTCGTCCAACTCCGCGTGGCTTAGACGCGACGCGTTGCACCGAAGCCCGCGCAGACGTTGCACCCAAGCCTGGCGGTCCAGCGCGTGCCGGAAGTGGCTGGGATGGGCGCAGTTGATCATGTAATACGCAGGCCCACGGCCGGTCGCCGCGTCGACCGCTTCGACCGCGTGCTTTAAGGTCTCTCCGGTCGGCAGCTTTCCGTCGGTCTCGACGGTAAAGGAAATGACCACCGGCATCCCATCGGCCTGGGCCGCGCGCGTCACACCGATCGCCTCGGGGACATTGGTCATCGTGATCGCGGTGATCATGTCCGCGTCCGCCTCAGCGAACACCCTGGCTTGGCCCGCGTGATAGGCCTCAGCCTCCTCCACGGACATCACATGGGCCGGGTCGTAACCGTCGCCGCGCGGGCCAATGCAGCCACTGATGACCATCGGCGAGCGTTCTGTCTCCAGCTCATCGCGCAACTCGTGCAGCAGCTCGATGGCCCGACGATTGGCGTCGTCCAGTTCCTTGGGCGAATATCCGAGCTTCTTGGCCCAGTCGGGGCTCGACCGCCAGGTGGCGGCTTCGAGAATAAAGCCCATGCCATGATCCCGTGCGATCCGGGCGTGCCGGCGGAAGTAATCGTGCAGCACATCGGCTCCCTCCGCGTCCTTCAAGAGATGGAAGGCCGCGAAATAGGGGAGCTGCTGACCTTCGTGGAAGATCAGGGTGGTTTCGATTCCGGCATCCGTCAGGAAGAGGTCGCCGGCAAGCTGAGGCAGTTTGTGTCGATACTTAGCCATCTTTGGTATCCTCTCTGATAGAAGTGACGGGCCGTCGGCCGGCATTTATCCGCTGATCGGACCTTTGGAAGTTGCCTGTGGCGGCCGCCTTTCATTTTCAAAGGCGTGAGGTCGAGCCTCACGATGTGAGGCGGTTGCACTTTTCGAATTGGGAATACGAGATGCAGACGTCGGAGCCAGTGCTGGCCGTCCTGCCGTTTAAAGCCGGTACTGGAATGGATCCCGATGACATATTCGCCCAGGGCCTCGTCGAGGACCTATCCGGCGAACTTTCACGCTTTCCGATGTTCGAGGTTATTGCGCCGACCTCCTGCATGGCGGTGCGCGACCTCGCCGAGACGGAGGCCGCCGCACGCCTTGGCGCCACACATATCGTCCGTGGCCGGATCGAACGCGGGAACGGGCAATTGCGGCTAACGGTCGGCCTGGTGAAAGGCGAGAACGGAGCGCATCTGTGGAACGAACGCTTTGAGCATTCGGACGATGCGGTCTTCGAGCTTCAGCACGACGTCGTCTGCCGCATTGCCGCAACGCTGGCGGCTCGGCTCGAGGGCACCGCGCTCCAGGAAGCGTATAGAAAACCTGCGGGCTCGCTCGCCGCTTACGAGCTCACGTTAAAAGGTCTTGCGTTGCTGCGAGAGGGGTCGGTAGAGGCGGACCAAGAGGCGCGCGCGCTTTTCGACCGTGCGATCAAGCTCGATTCTCAATACGGGCGGGCCTATGCTGGGCTGTCGCTCAGTTGGTTCAACGAGTGGAGTTGCCAATTCTGGAGTCAGTTCCGGAAAAATGGGCAGCTGGCTTATGAACACGCCCACCGGGCGCTCAAGCTCGACGATGGCGATGCGATGCTCAATTTGGTGATCGGCCGGGTGCTGCTCTACTACCGGGAATTCGAGCGGGCGTCTTGGTATCTAGACCGTGCTTTGGCGCTCTGCCCGAATGACGCCGAGCTGCTGATCCAGCTATCGATCTGCGACGCCTTCCTCGGACGACCAGAGACTGGCATTGAGCACGTGGAAAAGGCGATGCGCCTCAACCCGTATTACCCGAACTATTACAATACTTATGCGATCTTTCCGTTTTTCGCCGCACGGGATTTCGATCGGGTCATTCAGCTTTGCGAGAGGGTCGTTGGCATTCCCATCGTCGACATCCCAGTGCACAAGGCGATTGCGCTGGCTCACAACGGGCGGCCCGACGAGGCGTATCGGCAAAAAGCTCTCTACCATGAGGAGTTCGTGAAGCGGGTCACCTATGGACGCCCGCCGGCGAAGGGAGAGCCTCTGCAATGGCTGCTGGACATCAATCCTTACCGGCGGCAGGAGGATATCGATTTCCTGGCAGAGAGCTTCAAGAAGCTGGACAGCGGTCGCAACTATGCGCACGGCACCGCGTCAGCGCCACCGAGCGCGCCAAACACAGATAGCGCCATTATCCGCAAGCGAGGCGAAGGCTGGCATGTCATCTACGCGGGACGCGAGACGGTGCTGCCGGATCTGAAAGGCCTTCGCGACATCGTGCGCCTCCTGGCCAGCCCCGGCGGCGAGTTCCATTGCCTGGACTTGGCCGAACGCCGGGACGACAGCTTCGCGGGGGACGCGCTGCTCGACGACAAGGCGCGGCAAGATATGAAGGCGCGTATCCGCGATTTGCAGGAAGATCTGGCCGAGGCGGAGGACATGAACGACGCCGGCCGGGCTGACAAGCTTCGTGCCGAACTGGACCAACTGATCGAGCAACTGGCCAAAGCGCTTGGTTTAGGAGGCCGCGGACGGCGGCTCGGAAATCTGGCGGAGCGCGCCCGGACAACCGTCACTTGGCGCATCCGCCACGCCATACGCAGGGTCGCGCGTGAACATCCGCAACTCGGCCGGCATTTGGCGAATTCGGTGCGAACCGGTACATTCTGCCGTTACCAGCCGGAGGACAGCGTCGTCTGGGAAATCAGGGAATGATCGCCCAAAACGCTCAATGCAAAGCGCCGGGGCGATACGCCCGTATTTGGCTCCCTGTGATCATCGAAGGATTGGTTGGGCGGCGACCGGATTTCCCATATTTTGACCACTCACTGTTCGCAAATGACCCTCAGGCTTGGGGGCCGGTGAGGCGTGGGAACGCTGCCCTCGAGCATAAACCAGCACTTACCGACTGGTTCCGGACATCGCGACGGTCGATCCCGATAAACGCCTCGCCGCGCTTACGTTGCACCGTAAACGGCGACGCAGCGGACAGCCGGCGGCTGAGTTAAAAAAATTGATTTGATTGACATTGGCCTGAAACCGGCCCATTTATTCTTCACATTATTTTCTCGCGATG
>JAWVYK010000132.1:0-7763 GCA_033722755.1 Rhodovibrionaceae bacterium
GACGGTCCAGAGCACTATCAGAAATACTGCGGCACGCCGCCGGAGCACATGCTCTTCGGCCTGCGCAAGGCGCTCGACATGATCTGGGAGGAGGGGCTGGAGGCAATCTTTCTGCGCCACCGCCTGCTGGCCGGGGCCGTGCGGGCGGCCGTCGAGGTCTGGGCCGAGGGCGGGGCGCTGGAGTTCAACATCACCGAGCCGGCGGAGCGCTCGGATTCGGTCACCACCGTGCTGGTCCCCGGCGCGGATCCGGAGCAACTGCGCGCCTTCTGCCGGGAGCGCTGCGGCGTCACTCTGGGCGCGGGGATCGGCGGGCTGGGCGGCAAGGCCTTCCGCATCGCCCATATGGGCCACATCAACGCGCCGATGATCCTGGGCACGCTGGGGGCGGTGGAGATCGGCCTTGCCGCGCTCGACATCCCGCACGGCCGCGGCGGGTTGACGGCGGCCACCGAATGGCTGGGCAGCCAGCTGGCCGGGTAGCTAGCGCTGTGCCGCGTTCTCTTATTTATTGAAAATGGTTTCGGATCGCCTAGGGTTCGAGCCTGATTTGGCGACAGCTTCGAATAGGTCAATGGGATGGCTCATGGGCAATCGGACGACGCCTCCGACACGCCGCGCATCGCGGTGATCGGCCTCGGCTACGTCGGCCTGCCGGTCGCGGTGGCCTTTGCCCGCGCCTTTCCTGGCACGCTCGGGTTCGACATCGACGCCGCACGCATCGCCGAGCTGAAGCGCGGCCGCGACCGCACCGGCGAGGTCGACCGACAGACATTTCTGTCCAGCGGCCTCGAGGTGACTGGGGATCCTGCGCAGCTGGCGGCCGCCGATACGTTCATCATCACCGTCCCCACGCCTGTCGACAAAAGCCACCGGCCGGATCTCGGCGCGCTGAGGAGCGCCTGCGATACCGTTGGCGGCGCCCTGCGGCCGGGCGCGCTGGTGGTCTTCGAATCGACCGTCTATCCCGGTGTTACGGAAGAGATCTGCGGGCCGCGGCTGGCGGCGGCCTCGGGCCTGAGGCAGGGGCAGGACTTCAAGCTCGGCTATTCGCCCGAACGCATCAATCCGGGCGACCGGATGCACCGACTTGAGAGCATCACGAAGGTCGTCTCTGGCGAAGACAGCGAGACGCTGGAGCGCGTGGCCGCGCTTTACGACGCTATCGTGGAGGCCGGCATCCATCGGGCGCCGTCCATCAAGGTGGCCGAGGCTGCCAAGGTGATCGAAAACACACAGCGCGACCTGAACATCGCACTGATGAACGAGCTGGCGCTGATCTTCGACCGCCTGGGCCTGCGCAGCGCCGACGTTCTGGCAGCCGCGCGGACGAAATGGAATTTCCTGCCGTTTACGCCGGGCCTGGTCGGCGGCCATTGCATTGGGGTTGACCCCTACTATCTGACCAGCAAGGCGCAGGAGGTCGGCTACGATCCGCAGGTCATCCTGGCCGGCCGGCGCATCAACGACGGCATGGGCGCCTTCGTCGCCGAGCGGGTGGTCAAGCTGCTGGTGAAGTCGGCGCGGCCGCTCACCGGCGCGCGTGTCGGGCTGATGGGCCTGACCTTCAAGGAGAACGTGCCGGACCTGCGCAACAGCAGAGTCATCGACGTGATCGAAGCGCTGCGCGATTTCGGCATCGAGCCCATGGTCCACGATCCCGTCGCCGATCCGGCAGAGGTGCGCGCACAGTATGGCCTGGATCTGGTGGAGCTCGAGCGCCTGGACGGCCTGGACGCCATCGTGCTGGCCGTGCCGCATGGTGCCTACATGGACGGACCGCTGGAGACCATCGTCGGGTCCATGACTGCCGGCGCGGTGGTGGCCGACGTGAAATCCGTGCTTTCCCCGGCCGCCCTGCCCGAGGGGCTGGTCTACTGGAGCCTGTGATGAGCGCAGCGAGCAACAAGCCCATCCTGGTGACCGGGGTCGCCGGCTTCATCGGCTACCATCTGGCCGAACGGCTGCTGGACAAGGGCCGGGAGGTCGTCGGCGTGGACAACGTCAATCCCTACTACGATGTCCGCCTGAAGGAGGCGCGCCTGGCCCGGCTGGAGGGACGCGACGGGTTCCGCATGCGTCGCCTGGACCTCGCCGACCGCCCGGGGGTGGAGGCGCTCTTCGCCGAGCTTGCGCCAGACTACGTGGTCAACCTGGCCGCCCAGGCGGGCGTGCGCTATTCGCTCACCAACCCGCACGCCTATGTCGACAGCAATGTCGTCGGCTTCACCAACATCCTCGAGGGCTGTCGCCACGCCGGCACCAAGCACCTGGTCTATGCCTCGTCCAGCTCCGTTTACGGGGCGAACACGCAGATGCCGTTTTCCGAGCATCACGGCGTCGACCACCCCGTCAGCATGTATGCCGCGACGAAGCGCGCCAATGAGCTGATGGCGCACACCTACAGCCATCTCTACGGTCTGCCGACCTCGGGCTTGCGCTTCTTCACCGTCTACGGACCGTGGGGGCGCCCGGACATGGCGCTCTTCCTGTTCACCCGGGCGATCCTGGCCGGTAAGCCGATCGAGGTCTTCAACGAGGGCCGGATGATGCGCGATTTCACCTATATCGACGACATCATCACCGGGGTGGAACGCCTGGTCGATCACATCGCCGCGCCGAACCCTCGGTGGTCCGGCGACGCGCCCGACCCGGCGTCGAGCTATGCGCCCTTCCGGCTTTACAACATCGGCAACAACAACCCCGTCGAGCTGCTGCGCCTGATCGAGGTGCTGGAGCAGGCCATTGGCAAGACGGCGGAGAAGATCATGCTGCCATTGCAGCCGGGCGACGTGCCGGCCACCTACGCCGACGTTGCCGATCTGAACGCCGCCGTCGGCTTCCGCCCGGATACGGCGATCGAGGAGGGCGTGGCCCGCTTCGTCGCCTGGTACCGGGACTACTACGGCAACATGCCACCCGGCACACCCGAATAATCGACCAATCCACGAGACCCTCGACAGACTGGCTCCGGAAAGGTGTCCGATCAGCGCTCGCAACCGCCGGCAGGAAACCGTGGGCTTCGTTGCGGTCTTGCCGGGGGAGGGGCTATGGCCCAAGGATTAAACTCAATCCCCTGCGCACCTGCGCGCGCGGACGGGATGTGCTAAGCTGAGCGCGACGAAATGGACGCGGCGTTCCAGGTCAGTCACATCGAACAAGCGCCCGTGATCGCCCAGGCCACAGTGTCAACTGCGGGGCTGTTCCATGAACCTCGAGCGCGTCATTTTCGGCTTTTTCATCGTCCTGGCGGTGGCGCTCAACTTCGGCTTCTTCGTCGGCGAGATCGACAACCCGGATCACCATGGGATCGTCGAGCTCTTTCTGGCCATCGTCGTCAATCTCATTGCCACGGTCCTGAAGCTGGGCGATCGCTCGCAAATCGGTGCGGTGCTCTTGGCGACCAGCCTGGTGGCCGACTTGCAGCTGCTGGCGGCGGCGGTGATCTGGGCGATTGCGGCGCACGTGGATTCAGCGGGCCTGACCCCGGCGGTGATGGCCAGCATCGTCTCGCTGGCCGGCGGTGCGCTCGTCGCCAATATCATATCGGTGACCATCCTGGTGGCCGAGACCCTGATGCTGCGGCGCTGAATTTTCGGCGCCCAGGCTGGAGCGCGGGCAATGCAGGCGAACCAGGTAATTTTCGTGGTACTGCGCTTCATGCGCCGGCCGATCCTCGTGCTGATCACGGTCTACGCCGTCTCGATGGTCGGCTGGATCCTGATTCCCGGCGTCGATGAGGCCGGCGAGCCGCAACGGCTCAGTTTTTTCCACGCGTTCTATTTCCTCACCTACACGGTGACCACCACCGGCTTCGGCGAACTGCCGAATACCTTCACAGAAGCCCAGCGCATGTGGGGCATCGTCTCGCTCTATGCCGGGGTGATCGCCTGGTTCTACGCCCTGGGCTCGATCGTCGGGCTGGTGCAGAACCGCGAGTTCCAGCGCTCGGTGGCCGAACGCAGCTTCGCCAAGCGCATCGCGCGGGTGAGCGAGCCCTATTTCATCGTCTGCGGCTTCGGCAACACCGGCGCGCTTTTGACCCGCGGGTTGAGCGAGGCCGGCAAGACCGTGGTGATCATCGACCGCAATCCCGAGCGGATCAGCACGGCGATGATGCGCGACTATCCGAGCGAGGTCATGGGGCTCTGCGCCGATGCCAGGGTGCCCGAGCACCTGATCGAGGCCGGTATTCTGAAGGCCAACTGCAAGGCCGTGGTGGCGCTCACCCAGGACGAGGAGGTCAATCTCAAGATCGCGGTCACCGCGCGCCTGCTGAACGCCGGGATCTGGGCGGTGACGCAGTCGACCTCGGCCGCGCACGAGGACACGCTCTCGACCCTGGGCGCCAATGTGCACATTGTCGACCCCTTCCAGACCTACGCCAAGTATCTGGGGGCGACGATCAAGAACCCGAAGATCCACACCCTCAACCAGTGGCTGGCGGGCACGCCGGAGGCTTCGCTCGACGATACGCTCAGCCTGCCGCGGGGCGAGTGGATTCTCTGCGGCTTCGGGCGCATGGGCCGGTGGATTCGCGACGCGCTCGAGGCCGAGAGCATCGCCACCACAGTGATCGAACCCGATCCGGGTCCAGAGGCCAAACGTCTGGAGAACCTCGTCGAGGGCCGCGCCAGCCAGGAGACTCTGATCAAGGCCGGGGCGAAAACGGCCGTAGGCGTGGTGGCTGGGACCAACAACGATTCCGACAACCTCAGCATCCTGCTCAACGCTCGCGCGCTCAATTCCGACATCTTCTTCGTGGTGCGCCAGAACAAGTACCGAAACCAGGTGGTATTCCGGGCCGGGAAGGCGGATCTCATCATGATGCCCAGCATGGTGAGTGCCCGGCGCATCCTGTTCCTGCTGATCGCGCCGCTCCTGAAAACCTTCTTCGAGACCCTGCGGGAGCGTGATGCGGCGGAGGCGGACTATATCGACACGGTGATCGCCCGGCTGCAGGAGCGCGTTGGTGGCACCCGGCCGCGACTGTGGACCGTCGAGATCGATCAGCACTCGGCCGCGGCGGTGGCGAAGCTGAGCCGAGCCGGGCACGACGTGAGCCTGGCGCATCTGATCAGCGATCCGGTGGACCCGGGCCGCCAGCTCGCCTGCCTACCACTGGTGCTGCGCCGCGGTGCCGACCAGTCCACCACGGTGCTGCCGAAGCTCGACAGCGCGGTCGCATCTGGCGACCAGATTCTGTTCTGTGGCCGGCCGCGAGCCTACCGCCTGCTGGAGGCGACCATGAACAACGAGTATGCGCTGATTTACATCATGACCGGCCAGGAGGTGACCCGCAGCGTGGTGCTGCGCTGGCTGGCGCAGCGCTTCCCGCGCCTGGAGACAGCCGGCGGCTGATGCGCGGCGGTGTCGTACGCGGGGTCGGGCGAAAGGCACGGCCACAGGCAAGCGAACTGCGTTGCAGCATGGGCTTTATACCCGCGAGGCGCTGGAGCGCCGCCGCGCCGTTTATGCGCTTAGCCAAAACGTCCGCAGGAACCTGGCGGAGCTCTCGTGAGCCCGGCGTCGGATCGCTGATACCGAGGGGCGGATGTTCGTTCAACCGCAGGCGTCCGGGTGCTGAGAGCGCGTGCCTCAGATTGGCCGTCAGCAGACGTTTTCTTGCTGATGGAGAAGCCCTTCGGCTCGGTTGATAAATCCCAAAGCGATGGGCGCCCCGTCTCTCAGCATTGGGGGTTGAGTGGCGCAATCAACCGGGAGCCGCCGGCCTTGCTCACTTTGTTCTCTTGGCAAAGTCGAGGACCGCGTGCCTGGCCCTGGTCCCGGTCTCGCAGAATTGCCCAAGAACAAAGGTGAGCGCCGACACCTCTTCAAGGAGTCTGGGCCCTGAGCTCAGTCCCGTGCGTCGTCGCTCGCCGACGCCCACCTTGGTCCTCTCGAGCGGGGCCGCGAGGACCGCCCACGAGTTTACGTGCCGCGCATTCCCAGGACAATGGCGCCGGGCGGCTGATGCAGCCAACAGCCGGCCGGCCCCGGTGTTCGATGCCTAGCTTGGCCTCGGCCGGTGTGCAGAAAAGAGTCCTGTCCTCCAACTCCTCCCCGAGCCCGGTGATCGCAGGTTGCCCCAGTGCGACTTTTGACAAGCCGCATCTGAAATACGCATGTGATCAGATGCGTTTTTCAGCGAAGGCGGCATCACTCACAAGAGCAGTGATGTCTCACTTTAGTCCCGAAGCTTTGCTCTCTGGCGAGGCCTCTGGTCTCACTTGCGACCACCACCGCCTTTCTTGGGGGTCTCCCCGCCGTGGTCCACATAAAAGACGTCGTCGGGCAACTCATCACCGATACCGGTATTCCGCCTGATGATGTCGGACAGCCGGGTGTTGCGTATCTCATCCAGTTCGATCGCGTTGAGGTCCCGTTCGTACCAAAACCGGTCGCCGTCACGGAGCCTTTCGAACTGATCTTTCGCGATCTCGAAGAATGTCTCTCCGAACAGGCTTTGCGCATGATCATCCTCGGCCAGCCCGCCGACCCACAGGTCGACCTCATCAACGCTTGCATAGACTGTGCGCAGACGAGCCCTGATGTCGGGATCTGACGTGATGTCGTCGAAGCTTGTCGCAGGCGGGAGACCGAGGGCGACCCGGGCGCCGTTGTAGGAGGGAAGCCCGTGGTCGCGGCCCCGCTGGATGTTCAGTGACGCCAGGTCGAAACCCCCTTCGCCGGGCTGCCCGAAGAGGAAATTGCGCACGTCATCGATAATGAAAACATCGATTTCCTGGCAAACCTGATGGGCCAAACCTCTGAGCAGCGGGTCGATGCCGCCTTCCTGGGTGATCCGGTCAGGCCGGAAGAAGGCGTCACGCAACGCCAGGTGCCCTTCCTCGATCTCCTTACCCTTCTCGTCGATCCGAAGAAGCTGGGCGGGCAGCGCGCTATGGCCAAATCGATAGGCCGCGGTTGCAAAACTGTTGGCAATGCTTGCATCGACATCCGGATCGTAACCCTGGTAGGGATCCAGCGCCGCTTCCCCGAGCAGGGCCGGTAGGAATTCGGTGTAGGTAACATGCTGCATGAGCGCGGCGACAATCCGACGCGCGCGCTCATAGATTTCATCGCCACTCGCCTCCGGATGGAGGTCCGCATATTCGTCAGCAATGCGGTTGTGCTCCCTAACTAAGAGCGTGTGCATGGCGCTCAGGCCAACCTGCTCATTGGCCCGCACATCGCCGGCGATGAACAAGGCGGGGCTGTGTCCGCCCGCATTGGGAAGCCCCGCGGTATTGAACGGGAGCAAATCGCCTTCGCTTGTTTTCAGGCGACCCGACACGTCCGAGGTGCGCAGGAAATCGGCGCGCTCCTCATCGGAGCCATAGACATTGGACGCATCGATGAACGAGGTGATCTGGTTGATCTGCTCCCGGGGTTTAACTGAATTGACCCCGGTCGCTCGATCATAGATGGAGCGGTTGAAGGCGATCACGACGGTCCCTGTGAAATCGGGGTCGAAGTAGGTGTCGCCAGCGGGAACGGGAATGGGTTCTGGCTCGGGCGGATCAACGCCATCGGTCAGGTCAATGTCGTGATTTAGGAACTGTCCCCACTGCCAGAAGTAATCACTGAGACCGGCCGCACTGAAGACGAGCTTCTTGTCAGGGTCGGAATTCACCGCGTTGCTGATCTCTCGCGGGCTCGGACGGAAGGGGCCCGACAGCTCCGCTACCGCGTCGGCGTAATCAGGCTCGAAAAGCCGAAGCAATTGAGTATTGGCCGCGCCCATGGAGCGGGCCGTTCGA
>JAWVYK010000133.1:0-7745 GCA_033722755.1 Rhodovibrionaceae bacterium
GCCACAAGCTCGAGCACGAGGTCGCGGTCAAAGCGCACGACGCCGCTTTCCTTGTCGACATCGGCGCCAGTATCGGCCAGCAGATCGAGCGCGCGCGCGTCCATGAACTCGATGCCGATCTCCTCCAGCACCCGCATGGATGTATCGTGCACGCGTTCCAGCTGTTCTTCGCTCAGCACCTCGATCGGTGGATAGGGATTGCGGACCTGGAGCCAAGGCAGCTGCTGGATGCCGCGGCCTTCGCGCCTGCCGCGTCCGCCCGCACGGCGTCCTCTGTCTCGTGGCATCGGTGACGTGTCCTTTGGCTTAGATTTACTGCATGCAAGACCGATTGCCCCAAAAGCCGCCGACGCTGAAACTGCAACAGCCAAATGGCGACCCGATTTGCCTTGCGTGCGTCACAAGCTTTTCATAAAGGGGAAAGCTGGATTTTCCCGAAGGCGACTTCCTGTGGCCTAAGATTTCCTGAACGGCGGGCCGATGACCACGAGAGACGACAAAGGAGGCAAGAAGAGACCGCAGGAGCCATCGGCCACATTCGGCTTTCTTCTGGTGCCCAAGTTTTCGATGCTCGCCTTCACCTCCGCGCTGGAGCCGCTGCGTGCGGCGAACAACATTTCCGGCGAGCGTCTCTTCGCCTGGCGCGTGATCACCGTCGACGGCGGCCCGGTGGCCGCCTCCAACGGTGTGGGGGGATTGGGCCAGAGCTCGATCGCCGAGGAGGAAGCGCACGCGGCCAGCAACCTGCCCGACACGCTCATCGTCGTATCCGGCGACCGGGCGCACGAGTTCAACGACCGGCAGACGCTGAATTGGCTGCGCTGGATGGCGCGCCAGGGCGTGCGCTTGGGCGCGGTTTCCACCGCCAGCTATCTGCTCGCCCGCGCCGGCCTTCTAGACGGCTATCAGTGCACCATCCACTGGGAGACCCTGGCCGCCTTCACCGAGGAATTTCCCGACCTGGACGTGACGGACGAGGTTTTCGAGATCGACCGCAACCGCCTGACCTGCTCGGGCGGAACGGCCTCGATGGACATGATGCTCTCGCTCATCGGCCTGGAACACGGCCGCGAACTGGCCACCGGGGTTGCGGAGAATTTCATGCACGAGCGCATCCGCGACACTCACGATCATCAGCGGATGGCGCTGCGCACCCGCCTGGGCATCAGCCATCCCAAACTCCTTAGCGTCATCTCGCTCATGGAGGAGCACCTGGAGGAGCCGCTGTCGCGCGCGGAGCTCGCCGAGCGCGCGGGTCTGTCGACGCGTCAGTTGGAACGGCTGTTCCGAAAGTATCTGAGCCGCACGCCCACGCGCTACTACCTGGAGCTCCGGCTCCACAAGGCCCGCCAGCTTCTGGCCCAGACCTCCATGTCGGTGCTGGACGTGGCGCTGGCCTGCGGGTTCGTCTCCGCCTCGCACTTCTCCAAGTGCTACCGCGAGTATTTCGACCGCACGCCGCGCGAGGAACGCAATATCCCGGCCTGAGCGCGCCCCTCGCCGGCTCGCCGCCGCCCGAACCCCGGCGCTCAGAAGCCCGGCACCCGCTCTCCCTCCGGATGGTCGAGGCGGTAACCAAAGTCCACCACCCAAGGCTCCTCCGGCTCGAGCTCGGCCGTCCAGGACAGGATGCCCGGCCGGTCGTCGACATCGGTTTCGTCCGGCTGAGTCGTGTCGTCCAGCAGCGAGACCTCGATGCGTTCGTCCTGCGGGACCGGCACCTGGTCGATGAGGGTAATGGTCACCGGGCGCGCGTGATAGCTGGTCACGGTGGTCTTGAACCGGCGCTCGTGACGGACATCCTTGTTGATGATGCCCTCGGACGAACGCTCGCCCTTCAGCACCCGGTGTTCGATACGCACTTTGTCGTCGACCCCGAAAGCTATCCGGAACTCCTCACCCGGGCGCAGCGGATCGAAGCGGGAATGCCCGACGAAGGTGTCGTCGCGAAACAGCGCGAGCGCGCCGGCGGGAAGCGGCGCCTCCGCCTCCAGGACGGCTTCGGCGTAAAGGTAGGCCTGGGCGTCCACCTTCGGCACCGCCCGCAGGGCAAGATCGGCCTTCAGGTCCCGGCTGGAGACCGTGAACTGATGCGGCGCGCTGTCAGCGGGAACCGCGACGCGGCCCGGGATGACGTAGCTGGCCTGGAATTCACTGGCGACGACCTGGGCCATCGCGGACTCCTCGGGCGCTGGAGCTTGTGCGGCCTTCCCTGCCATGGAATCGGCCAGGAGCTCCGGCTCGGCGCTTTGAGACCGCAGCTCCCGCAGCTTCAGGAAATCGACCAGCCAGGGCTGCAATTCCGGTGCGCCGGGTCGCGTCGATGGGCGGGAGGTGGCAAGCGTCAGCCGCACGCCATCCCAGGATTCGCCGCTGCGCTGCTGCACCTGGGCGCGTTGCTCGAGCACAAGTTTGCCGTCAGCCGTGGACAGCCGGGCGGCATAGAGCGGCCGCCAGCCCGCGCCGTTCACCTGATAGGTGAGCTCGATACGGGCGAGACCGGCGGCAGGCGCATGCAGTCGCACATCGGCAACGATGGTCTCGCGGCTGCCCGTGCGTACCTGGTTAAGCTGCCGTTGCAGGCGCTCGATCTCGCGGTCAATTTCCCGCTGCGCGGCTTCCGCCTCCCTCACGCGGGCAAGTTCCGCGCTAACCCTCTCGCCGACCAGCGACAGAATCGCGTCGACCGCCTGCGGGTCCACGGTGCCAGTGGCGATGTCCCGGTTCGCGGCGACCGGGATGTTCTGCCCGATGCCGGACAACGCCTCGATCTGGATGCGTGCAGCGCGAACCGCGTCTTCGTGCACGCGGCGTTCGTCGCGCAATGCGCGGATCGTTTCGGAAAGCTGGCGCTCCTCCACGGCCACATAGTCGTCGGCGAAGCTGCGGCGGGTTTCCACCGACAGAATCTGCGCCTGTCCGTCGGCGATCGTCGCGCGCAGCGATTCGCCGATCAGGGTGCCCGGCAGTTCGCCGATATGCAGGACGTTGGAGCCAGCGAACAGCTCCGCTTCGACAACGCGGGTCACCGCGGCGCGCCCGGGATAAACGGTGACACGGTCGATCTCGCCGGTGAGCCTCAACTCCGCCGCGTCGGCGCGGGCGGGCGCAAGAGCAAGCAGAACGCCGGCAATAAGTCCGGCGCCCATGCCGTTCAGATAAAGAAGTCCGGAGCGCATGTTCAGCGCCTCCCCTGCTGTTGGACGGCACTGCGGCGGCAGGCATCAGGCTGCGCGGGCATTGCGGCGGCGCGGAGGCGACAGATTGGCGAAAGCAGGGCGCAGTGGTAGAAGCGGACTTGTATAGACAGGCGCCGTGAACCGGGGAGAATTAAGAGCATGCCGAACGCCAGCCCCTTCGTTTTGCAGCCGGGCGCCCTGCGCCTTGCCGACCTGCATGGCCTCTGGCGCGAGGCCCGGCCAGTGGAGGTCGATTCCTCCGCTTGGCCCCGCGTGGAGGCGGCGCTGGCCGCGGTCCGCCGGGTCATGGAGCACGATCGCACCGTCTATGGCGTGAACACCGGCTTCGGCAGTCTCGCGCGCACCCATATCCACCGCGACGACCTGGCGGAGCTGCAGCATCGGCTGGTGCGCTCGCACAGCAGCGGCTTCGGCGAACCGCTGCCTCGGCGCGTGGTGCGCATGACCCTGCTGTTGAAGATCGGCAGCCTGGCGCGCGGCCATTCCGGGGTGCGCCGCGAGGTCATAGACATGCTGGCGGCCCTGCTGAACGCCGATGCGCTGCCGGTTCTGCCCAACCAGGGATCGGTCGGCGCGTCCGGCGACCTGGCGCCGCTGGCGCACATGTCAGCGTCGTTGATCGGCGAAGGCGAAGTCGATCTGAAGGGCGACAGGATGCCGGCGGAGCAGGCGTTGTCCCGCCTCGGTCTGAGGCCGCTGACCCTGGAGGCGAAGGAGGGACTGGCCCTTCTGAACGGCACGCAGGTCTCCACGGCCCTTGGGCTTGAAGGCCTGTTCCGCGCTTACGACCTATGCGGCGCTGCCCTCGTCGCCGGGGCGATGAGCGTCGATGCGGCACTCGGCAGCGATGTGCCGTTCGACCCACGGATCCACGAGGTGCGCGGCCAGCCGGGGCAAATCGCGGCGGCGCGGGTGCTGGCGCGTCTCATCGCCGGCAGCGGCATCCGCGCCTCGCACCTGGACTGCGACAGGGTCCAGGACCCGTACTCGCTGCGCTGCCAACCGCAGGTGATGGGCGCCGTGCTGGACACGCTGCAGGCCGCGGCGGGCATGCTGGAGCGCGAGGCCAACGCGGTCTCCGACAATCCCCTGGTCTTCCCGCAGGAGGACGACATCCTCTCCGGCGGCAATTTCCATGCCGAGCCGGTCGGCTTCGCAGCCGACATGATCGCGCTCGCCATCGCCGAGACCGGGGCGATCTCCGAACGCCGCATCGCCATGCTGACCGATGCGCGGATGAGCGAGCTGCCTCCCTTCCTGGTGCCGGAGCCTGGCCTCAACAGCGGTTTCATGCTGGCCCACGTGACAGCCGCGGCGCTGGCCAGCGAGACCAAGCAGATGAGCCACCCGGCCGTGGTCGACAGCCTGCCCACCTCCGCGAACCAGGAGGACCACGTCTCCATGGCCACGCACGGCGCCTGCCGGCTGGGCCGGATGGCGGACAACGTGGGCGGCGTTCTGGCCATCGAACTGCTTGCCGCCGCCCAGGGCATCGACCTGCGCCGTCCCTTGCATTCCAGCGAGCCGCTGGAGAAAGCCCACGCGCGCATTCGCGACCACGCCGCCTTCATGGCAGAGGACCGGTCTCTGGCGCCGGCGATGTCGAGCATCGCCCGGGCCGTGGCGAGCGGTTGGTTTCTGGAGGAGATCGTTGGCGCAAACGCGCTGCCGGGGCTGAGCGCGGACTAGGTCCGGACGCCTAGTCCTCGTCGCCGACGCGCCAGGTGTGGCCGCCGGTCAGCAGCGCGGCGATATCCTTGCGCGGCCCGCCGTTCTTCGTTTGCGCCTCGGCGATCTGGGTGTGAACGACCGACTCGTAGGAGGGCGCCGGATCGCAATAGAGGACGCCGAGCGCCACCGGAAATTCGGGCGGCTGCATCGCCGCAAGCATCACCGCCAGGGTCCTGTTGGTCTCGTCGTGAACCAGCAGGTCGGCTTCCTTCACACCGTTCTCGCCCAGGCTCACAACCTCCAACTCGGCCTTGCCGGGCTTCAGGCGCAGACCCTTGTCGCGGCTCTTGCCGAAGATAAGAGGCTCGCCGTCCTGCACGTGAATCTGCCGCTCCGCCGCGAATTCCTTCTCGGTGAAATGGGCGAAGGCGCCGTCGTTGTAGACGATGCAGTTCTGGAAGATCTCGATGAAGGAGGCGCCCTCGTTCGCATGCGCCCGGGTCATGACCTCCGGCAGATGCTTTTGCAGCGTGTCCACCGAGCGCGCCACGAAACGCGCATTGGCGCCAAGCGCGAACTCGCAGGCCGAGACCGGCGCATCGACCGAGCCCAGGGGCGTCGACGGCGAGCGTGTGCCGAGCCGCGAGGTCGGCGAGTACTGCCCCTTCGTCAGCCCGTAGATCTCGTTGTTGAAGAGCAGGATCTGCATGTCGACGTTGCGCCGGAGCACATGCAGCAAATGGTTGCCGCCGATGGACAGCCCATCGCCATCGCCGGTGACCACCCAGACGTCGAGGTCGGGATTGGCGAGCTTCACCCCGGTCGCCACCGCCGGGGCGCGGCCATGGATGGTGTGGAAGCCGTAGGTGGACATGTAATAGGGGAATCGCGCCGCACAGCCGATACCCGAGACGAAGACGCTCTTCTCCGGCGGCACGCCCAGTTCGGCCAGCGTTCGCTGCATGGCCTTGAGGACGGCGTAGTCGCCGCAGCCCGGGCACCAGCGGACCTCCTGGTCCGAGGCGAAGTCTTTGGCTTTCAGCTTGTCGGCCGGCGAGACAACGTTCATGACGCCACCTGCTTGCCGCGGCCGTCCATTCTGGCGCGCACGGCGTCCTCGATTTCGGCGATCTTGAAGGGCTTGCCGGTGACCTTCGACAGCGACTCCGCCGGCAGCAGGTACTGCGCGCGCAGAAGCGTGCAAAGTTGTCCGGTGTTCATTTCCGGCACCAGAACATGGCTGTAGCCGCGCAGCAACTCCTCCAGGTTGGCGGGCAGCGGCCAGATGTGGCGCAGATGGATGTGGGCGACCTTCACGCCGGCGTCGCGCAGGTTGGTCACCGCACGGCTGATCGGCCCGTAGGTAGACCCCCAGCCCAGCACGGCCAACTCGTCGCCCTCGCGGCCCTGCTCTACGCCCTGCGCCGGGATGTCGCGGGCGATGCCGTCGATCTTGGCGGCGCGCAGATCGGTCATCCGCTGATGGTTCTGCGGGTCGTAGGAGATGTTGCCGCTGCCCGAGGCTTTCTCCAGACCGCCGATGCGGTGCTCGAGCCCCGGCGTGCCGGGCACAGCCCATGGCCGGGCCAGCGTCTCCGGGTCGCGGTCATACGGATGGAAGCCCTCCGGATCGGTGCGGAAGCGCGCCGGAAATGCCTCGAGGGCCTCGGTGTCGGGAATGCGCCACGGCTCGGAGGCGTTCGCGACATAGCCGTCCGTCAGCACCATCACCGGCGTCATGTATTTCGTGGCCAGGCGCACCGCCTCGATGCCGACCTCGAACGCGTCGGACGGCGAGCGCACGGCCAGCACGGCCAGCGGCGCGTCGCCGTTTCGCCCCCACACCGCCTGGAAAAGATCCGACTGCTCGGTCTTGGTCGGCATGCCGGTCGAAGGCCCGGCGCGCTGCGAGTTGACCACGATGAGCGGCAGTTCTGTCGCGATCGCAAGGCCCAGCGCCTCGGTCTTCAAGGCGATGCCCGGACCGCTGCTGGAGGTGATGCCCAGCTTGCCCGCGTAAGACGCGCCGATGGCCGCGCAGGCGGCCGCGATCTCGTCCTCCGCCTGGAAGGTGAGAACGCCGTAGTCCTTCAGCCCGGCCAGCACATGCAGGAGCTGCGAGGCCGGCGTGATCGGATAGGAGCAGAAATTCATCTCCAGCCCGGCAAGCTGCGTGCCCGTGAGCAGGCCCCAGGCCATGGCTTCGGTGCCGGTCACGTTGCGGTAAAGCCCCGGCGCGATTTCCGCAGGCGGCACAATGTAGGCATGCACGCCCGTCGGCAGCTCCGCCGTTTCCCCATAGGCATGGCCGGCGTTCAGCGCGGCGATATTGGCCTCCGCCAGTTCGGGACGGTCCTTAAACTTGGCGTTCAGCCACTCGATCGTGGACTGACGGTCGCGGCCGAACATCCAGTAGATCAGCCCCAGCGCCCAGAAGTTCTTACAGCGCAAGCCCTCCTTCTTCGTCAGGCCGAGCCCCTCCACGGCCTCGACGGTCTGCTGCGACATATCAACCTTCATCAGGCGATAGGCCGAAAGGTCCTCGCCTTCGAGCGGGTTGCCCTCGTATCCGGCCTTGCGCAGGTTCTTGTCGGTAAAGGCGCCGGTATCGACGACCAGCAGACCGCCGGGCTTCACGTCCACGAGGTCGACCTTAAGGGCAGCCGGATTCATCGCCACCAGCACATCGAGCTGATCGCCGGCCGTGCGGATCCGCCTGGCGCCGAAATTGATCTGATAGGCGGAAACCCCATAGGTGGTGCCGGCCGGCGCGCGAATCTCGGCCGGGAAATCCGGGAAGGTCGCAAGGTCGTTTCCGGCCAGCGCGGTGGCCAAGGTGAACTGGCCGCCGCTCACCTGCATGCCGTCGCCGGA
>JAWVYK010000134.1:0-7698 GCA_033722755.1 Rhodovibrionaceae bacterium
GCCGCGCAGGTGATCCAGCGCAAGACTCGCGAAAAGGCAAGGCGCGATCACTACCCCGCACCCTTTGCGCTGATCGATCTGTGGCGCGAGCACGGCGGCAGCAAGTCCGACATGCTGGCCGGCGAACGCGAGTCCGTCGCCAGGCTGATCACCGGCGACACCGCGCAAAACCTGATCCGCGTCTTTTTCCTGCGCGAACGGCTGAAAAAGGCCGGCCGGGAGTCCGAGCGCGAGATCGAGCACGTTCACGTCATCGGCGCGGGCGTGATGGGCGGCGACATTGCGGCCTGGTGCGCGCTCAAAGGCCTGCGGGTTTCGCTCAGCGATATCGACGTCGACCAGATTGGCGCCGCCGTCGGCCGCGCCGACAGCCTTTTCCGCAAGAAGCTGCGCGAGCGCAACAAGGTGCGCGACGCCCATGACCGGCTGCTCCCCGACCCCTCCGGAAAGGCCGTGCGCCGCGCTGATCTCGTCATCGAGGCGGTGGCCGAAAAGCTGGACGTCAAGAAAGCGGTCTTTGCCGAGGTCATCAAACAGGCGCGCGACGATGCGCTGCTGGCCACCAACACCTCGGCCATTCCGCTGGAGGATATCGCCGAGGCCGTCGGAGCATCGGAACGGCTGATGGGCCTGCATTTCTTCAACCCCGTGGCCAAGCTTCCCCTGGTCGAGGTGGTGCGCGCCGAGGGCACGGCCGAGGAGACGGCCGCCGCCGGTGCGGCGTTCTGCGAGGCCATCGGCAAACTGCCCCTGCCGGTCAAGAGCGCGCCCGGGTTCCTCGTGAACCGTGTGCTCACCCCCTACATGCTCGAAGCCATGAAGCTGATCGAGGAGGGTCACGCGCCGGAAACCGTGGACCGCGCGGCCGAGGAATTCGGCATGCCGATGGGCCCGGTCGAACTGGCCGACAGCGTCGGGCTCGACATCGCCCGCGAGGTCGGCGAGCGACTGGCCGAGCATTTCAGCCTCGAGGCTCCGGACCGCCTGCAGCAGCTCGTGCGGCAGAAGAAGCTCGGCAAGAAGTCCGGCGAAGGATTCTATGTGTGGAAGGACGGAAAGCCGCAGAAGAACGAGAAGTCAGCCGCCGAGCCGGAGAAGACGATGGTCGACAGGCTGATCCTGCAGATGGTCAACGCCTGCGCCGGCTGCCTGCGCGACGGCGTTGTCGAGGATGCAGACATGGCCGACGCGGGCATGATCTTCGGCACCGGTTTCGCGCCCTTCCGCGGCGGGCCGATGCACTACGTGGAACGCCGCGGGCGCGACGATGTCGTCGGCGCGCTGGAGAATTTGGCTGAACAACATGGAAAGCGCTTCCAGCCGGACCGCTTCTGGGCGAAGACGAAAAAGAAGACGAAGACAAAGGGGCGCTGAACGAGGAAGGCGGCGATGTCGGGATCGTCCAAAGGCCCCGTCGTGCACGGCGACGCCGAAAGCTGCGTGGACCGGGTCATCGCCACGGTGGGCAAGGATATCCGCCTGGGCCTGCCGCTGGGCCTCGGCAAACCTAACAGCTTCGCCAACGCGCTTTACCGGCGCGCCTGCCAGGATCCGGACATCAGCCTGCAGATCTTCACCGCGCTGACGCTGGATCGGCCCGCGATTTCCGGCGAGCTGGAGCGCCGCTTCCTCGAGCCGCTGCAGGAGCGCGTGTTCGGCAACTACCCCGAACTCCAGTATTCCGCCGATCTTCGCAAGGGCGCGCTGCCGGCGAACGTCAAGCTATTCGAGTTCTATTTCCAGCCGGGCAACCGGCTCAGCCAGCCGCAGGCGCAGCAGAACCGCCTGGACAGCAACTACACCCATGTGGTGCGCGACGGCATCGACCGGGGCATCAACGTGATCGCAAATCTCGTGGCGACGCGTTCCGGCGGCGACGAGGAGACCTATAGCCTGAGCTGCAACGCCGATATCTTCGTCGATCTCCTTCCACGCATGGAAGCCTGGCGGAAGGAGGGCAGACAGATCGCGTTGGTGGCCGAAATCAATGAGAACCTGCCGTACATGCTCAACGACGCGGAGGTCGACCGCGACGTCTTCGACCACGTGATCCTGCAGGACCGACCGCATTTCGATCTCTTCGGGGTGCCGAATCGCTCCGTGACCCTGGCCGATCACGCCACCGGCCTGCATGCCAGCCGCTTTGTGCGCGACGGCGGAACATTGCAGCTTGGCATCGGCTCCTTCTCCGACGCCGCGACGCACGCCCTGCTGCTGCGGCACACCGACACGGAGGTCTACCGGCAGGCGCTCGTGGCGCTGGGCGTCGACGACGCGCAGGAATATCGGCCCTTCGAATCCGGCCTCTACGGCTGCAGCGAGATGCTGGTCGAGGGCTTCACGCACCTGATGCGCGCCGGGATCATGAACCGGCGGGTCTACAGCCACCCCTCCCTGCAAGTCCTGGCCAACGCCGGCGAACTCTCGGATCGCATCGAGCCGGACATGCTGGAGCGACTGATGCGAACCGGCCACCTCGGACCGGCCATAGGCGAAGAGGATTTCCGGGCGCTGCAACGCCACGGCGTATTCCGGCCCGACGTGGGCTATGAGGACGGCAAGCTGGTCACGCCGTCCGGGGAGGCCGTGCCCGCCTACCTGCAAGACGAGTCCAGCCTCCAACTCATCCGCGAGCACTGCCTCGGCGAGGAACTGCGCGGCGGCATCGCCATCCACGGCGGTTTTTTCCTCGGCAGCCCGGCCTTCTACCAAACCTTGCGCGAGCTCTCGGAGGAGACGCGCACGGCCATCAACATGACCGGCGTCCACTTCATCAACAGCCTGCACGGGCAGGAGACGCTGAAAACCCTGCAGCGGCGCAAAGCCACCTTTATCAACAGCGCCATGAAGGTCAGCCTGCACGGCGCGGTCATTTCCGACACGCTCGAGGACTACAAGGTGGTCAGCGGCGTCGGCGGCCAGTTCAACTTCGTTTCCATGGCCCATGCGCTGACCGACGCACGCGCCATCATCGTGCTCAACAGCACCCGCACGCACAAGGGCCGGCGCACCTCCAACATCGTCTGGGATTATCCCAATGTCACCGTGCCGGGCCATCTGCGCGATGTCGTGGTCACGGAGTATGGCGTCGCCGACATTCGCGGCAAGTCGGACAGCGAGATCATGGCCGCGCTGATCAACATCGCCGACAGCGCCTTCCAGCCGAAGCTGCTGGAAAAAGCCAAATCCGCCGGCAAGATCGAGCGCGGCTACCGAATTCCGGAGCAATACACCCGAAACACGCCGGAGCATCTGCGCCAAGCCCTGGAGCCGCTGCGCGCCAAGGGCAAGCTGCCCCGCTTCCCGCTGGGCACGGTTCTGGACGAAGACGAAAAGACCTTGCTGCTGGCGCTCCGGTCTTTGCAGCAGAAAACCGGCCGGCCGTCAGGATGGGTGCAGCTCGCCCAGGGTGCTTTGCTTGACGGACGCGCCGGTCCAGAGCATCGCCGATACCTCGAACGCCTGGGGCTCGAGCGGCCCGCCACCCTCAAGGAACGGCTGCTGCAGCGACTGATCGTCATGGCGCTGAACAGCCACGGCGCCTGAGCCCTCGGGCTCCATGACCGCCGCGCCACCCTGAACAAACGGGTGCGAAGGGGCCCACCGCGTCGTCTGCAAGAAGCATCGCGGATGGCGCACCACGCTCCGGGTTGCGGGAAACGCGCGCGAAACGGCGAAGCTCGCCATGCCGGCGGCCGCAAAGACTGCGATAGGCGCCCAACCGTCGGCCGCAAGGTCCGACACCACGATCAAGGCGATCAGGGCACCCGACCAGAGAAGCGACTGGGTGAGCAGATGTAGCGCGCGCATCGATGTCTCCTATGACCTAGACCGGCAAGCGAATGGCCACACCATCGCCAAAGGCCGCGCCCGGCGCTGTGACGACCATCACTGGGAGACAATTTTTTTAGCACGCGCCTTGCCTCGCCCCACCCCATGCACTGCCGGGCGGGACGGCCAGTCGCGCTAGCGCACCACGCCCGTGGCCGAGTGCCGCAGCACGTTGAACTGCCCATAACTGTCGGACAGATCCAGGGCTATAGCCGCAGAGGCCTTGGTCGACGCCTTGCCGATTTCGGCCAGTTCGAACTCGATGCCGCCGGGAATGTCGATTCGCACCCGGTGCTCCTCGCTGCCGTGCGGGGCGAGGATCGGATAGCCAGTCGACTCCAGCACGCCGGGAATCGCGACCTTCGCCCGGCGGGCTTCGATGTCGACCTCGAAATCGATGGGCTTGTAGAGCGTTTCGTGAATCGTGTCGGACATGGCGTGGAAGACCCACCAGTGGGTGGCCGCCTCCTCGGTTTCGCCGCCGTGGATGACGGTTTTCAAGGCCTCGCGCTGGCGCTCGTCGGCCTGCTCGTCGATGATCGCCTGCATCTCGCCTTTGCCTTCGTAGATCGGGCCAGGCCAGCGATACATCAGAGCGCATTTCAGACCCTTCAGGTCCACATCGCCGAAATGGCCGCTGTCGATGTGAAACACCTCGAAGCCGTGACAGCCGCCAAAGGTCGGCTTGCCCTCGAACTGGCAGGGGCAGCCGTCGACGCAGTTGCAGTTTCCGAACGCTTTGCCTTCGATGTACCAGTCAACGTGTGCCATGATGTCCTCGCGGGTTCGGTCCAAGCCGTGCCCCTCCGGGCGGAAAAAGACTATCAGTTTTTGCCGCGCCCCACTCTCTTAAAACCCCGGGCGAACGTGACCCGACGCTTCAGCATGCTTGCTGGCGCAGCTTTCCTAGGTGGAGTTGCCATCGATGCCTCTTGAAATCATTGGCGCGGGTTTCGGGCGCACCGGGACGAACTCGCTGAAGCTGGCCCTCGAGCACCTGGGGTTCGGACCTTGTCATCATATGTTTGAAGTCCGCGACAATCCCGATCTTCTGCCCGGCTGGGAAGCGGCGGCCAACGGCGAGGCCGTGGACTGGGAGGACCTGTTTCGGAATTACCGCTCGCAGGTCGACTGGCCGGGCGCGCGCTACTGGCGCGAGCTCGCCGCACATTTCCCCGACGCCAGAGTGATCCTCTCCGTGCGCGACCCCGACGCCTGGTTCGACAGCGTCCAGGCCACGATCGCGCCATTCCTTGCCGCGCGAGGCACGCACAGCTCCGCACACCTGAACGCCATTGCGGAGATGGCGCAAAAAGCAATCGCCGAGCAAATCTTTGACGGCCGACTTTCCGACCGGGGCCACGCCACGCGCGTCTTCAAAGCGCACATCGACCAGGTGCGGAGCGAGATACCCGAACAAAGGCTTCTTGTTTACGAGGTCAGCGAAGGCTGGGGGCCACTGACCCGGTTCCTGGAGGTGGAGGAACCCGATATCGCCTTCCCGCGGACGAACTCCTCGCAGGAGTTCAACAAACAGGTATGAAAGCGCGGCTAGCCTGCCCGCTGCCGCCTGCCCGCTTCCGCCTGCCCGCTTCCGCCTGCCCGCTTCCGCCTGCCCATGTCCCAGCGGAGACCGAGCTCGCCAACTTCGCGGCAACGGCTAAGCGTCTCGTGGTAACCTGCACGCTGTCTTTCCAGGGATGACGCACCATGGGCGAATACGACGAATTCGGGGCGGCCGAACGTGAAGGCTGGTCGAACCCCCAGATCGCGGAGCGCTATGTCGCCGAGTTCGCCACTGCCGCCGACCAGGCAATGGCTGGATTGGTTGCCGCGCTGCCCCTGGAGGCCGGCCAGTCAGTGCTGGATTTGTGCTGCGGCCAAGGAACGATGAGCGCCTTGCTCTCACAGCGCGGTTTCAGGGTGACGGGCCTGGACATCTCTGCCTCCATGCTTGCCATCGCCCGCCGGCAGGCGCCGCAGGTGGATTTTCAAGAAGGCGACGCGCAGAACCTGCCGTTCCATGACGCCAGCTTCGACGCCGTGGTCTCGAACATGGGCATCATGCATCTGCCGGATCAGCCGCGCGCCCTTGCCGAGGCGCGGCGGGTTCTTCGCCCAGGCGGCATCCTGGCCATTACCGCTTGGTGCGGGCCCGACGTGTCGGCGTCATTCCGCATCGCTTTACAGGCGATCCAGGCGCACGGCGACCCTTCTGTCAGTGCACCGCCGCAGCCGGATTTCTTTCAATTCGCCCGACGCGAAGGCGCGGAGGACATGCTTGGCGAGGCCGGTTTCGAACTCGTCGCCCACGAGATGATCGAGTGCGCCTGGCAACTGGCCCATGCCTGGGAACTGTTCGAAATCTATGCAGAGGCGACGGTGCGGATGCGCATGATCATCTCCTTGCAGCCGAAGGACGCGACCGCCGCCATCCGTCAGGCCATGACGCAAGCCGTCGAGCGCGACCATGCCGCCAAAGGCGGATACCGGGTGCCGATCCCTGCAGCGCTTGTCATCGCCCGCGCCTGATCCCGCTATTCCGACCCGCACAACCGGTTGCACTGTGCTCTCCCATAATTCGAGGTAGCGGCCGCCGAAACGGTGCCGAACGGCTATCCCTCTTTCGAGGTAGCACGCCTGCGCATTCGCGCTGTGACGTTTTTGCGTTACATTAAGTGTTAAGTGACATCGGAACGTCACGGGCGTGGGCCACTGGTATCGAGAGATGCCGCAACGGTAGAGACAATGTCGGACAACATTCGGGAAACCAACGAATGGCCTCCGAATCGGCTCTCTCCCTCGCGGCGACAAGGGAGTGCCCACGATGAATGCGAACACGAAAAGGCTGCTGCGTGATTTCCGTCGCTCAATGCGTTCGGCCGACCTTCACAAGCCCAATCATTGTCTCATCCGTGCCATCGAGCGGATATCGGTGGACGCAGACCTGCTGCTGGTAGGGGCGACACCGGATATCCGCCAAAGGCTCGATGCCGAGCTTCGCGCCTTCGCGGCGCGCCTGGCCGAGAATGCCCTTCAGCATATGCGCCAGGACGACTCGCCCAGCGTCGCGAAAGGTTGGGACGCCGTCGCCGCAAAGCTGGCGCTCGTGCCTTGCATCGAGGCGCAGGACACCGCCCAGCGCATCAGGGCGATGGCGGAGCGTTGCTACGTGCGGCGCACCTTCGTGAAGCTGCATGCTACGGCCTTGCGCTCGCCAACGAACGACGGCTTCCGCGGCTGGATCAGCAATGAATCCCGCAAATTGGCCCAGGCGATGCGCTGCGACCTGCCCGCAGACACACAGACGGCCGCCTAGTTTGCAGCCGTTTAGCTAGTGCTCAATCGCCGGGCGTGGGTCCAAGGAAAGGAGAAAGCGATGCGACATCTTCGTCATCAGCCGCTTACCCTCCATCGTGAACTCCACGCGTGCCGCGCGTTCCTGAAGCGCGAGGACGGTCATGTCGCTGCGGAATATGGGATTTTGCTGAGCTTCATGGGCGCCATCATTCTTGCGGGCGCAATCGCCCTCGGCTCCAGCGTGGCGACCTCCATGAGCGGCTCTGCCGTGCTGCTCGCCAACAACGAACACTCTGCTTCCGCCACGTCTTCGGCGCAGCAGGATGACACTCCCGAACAGGACCGCTCCGGCGCGAACCGCCCGGAATCGGCCGAAAACCGGGGCAAGCCCAATTCCAGTTCGGCAGGGCAATCCGGAATCAAAGGCCAGATGTCGAAAGTTGCTGCACCCGCTCGCAGCGGTCGCAAGGCAAATTGACGGCTGTCGTGCCCCTAGTCAGATTGCATTCGACTTCTATAAAGTTTTTTTATATAAAGTCTTTAGACTGAGTGGGGGATGTCATGAGC